>CAZZZE010000178.1:4849-5779 GCA_964658365.1 uncultured Jatrophihabitantaceae bacterium | reverse complement strand
GGGTCGTCGTGGCGTGGGCGGCACACCGCTTGACCGGGGACCGACCGGGGTAACGACTGGGTGTGACGGTGAGCGAACTGATCCTGGTGCGACACGGCGAGAGCGAGGGCAACGTGGCCAGCGCGGCCGCCGACCTCGCCGAGGCCGAGACGATCGACATCGCCGACCGCGACGCCGACGTGCCGCTCAGCGAGCTGGGGCGGGCGCAGGCAGCGGCGGTCGGCCGCTGGCTGGCCACGGTGCCGCCCGTCGAGCAGCCCACCGCTGTAGTGGCGTCGCCCTACGTCCGCGCCCGCGACACCGCCGAGCTCGCGCTGGCCGCCGCCGGCCTCGAGCTGCTGCCCGTCCGGCTCGACGAGCGGCTGCGCGACCGCGAGCTGGGCATCCTCGACCGGCTGACCGGCCGGGGCGTGGCCGCCCAGTTCCCGGCCGAGGCCGGCCGCCGCCGCCACCTCGGCAAGTTCTACTACCGGCCGCCGGGCGGTGAGTCGTGGGCCGACGTCGCGCTGCGGCTGCGCTCGCTGCTCGGCGAACTGACCGATCCACACCGCGCCGACCTGGGGCCGCGGGCCCTGCTGGCCACCCACGACGCGGTCATCCTGCTGATCCGCTTCGTGCTCGAGCGCCGCACCGAGGGCGAGCTCATGGACATCGCCCGCGGCGGCTCCGTCCGCAACGCCTCGATCACCCGCCTCGTGCGCGACGAGCCGTCCGAACCGTGGCGCCCCGTGCTCTTCAACGACGTCGAGCACCTGGCCGACTGCCGGGTCCCGGCCACCGCACACCCAGGGAAGCCCGCATGAGCGACGTCCAACCCGTCACCGCCGACCTGCTCGGCGAATGGCGGCTGCCGCAACCAGCAGGGGCGAAGCGCAGCCGGGGTTCCGTGCTCGTCATCGGGGGCAGCCCGTCCACCCCGGGCGCGGCGAT
>CAZZZE010000178.1:0-4839 GCA_964658365.1 uncultured Jatrophihabitantaceae bacterium | reverse complement strand
CCCCCCGCTGCGGGTCGGCGCCGGCGTGCTCGGCCTCGCCGTCGCGAAGTCCGGCGCCGCGAGCGTGGCCGCCGCGCTGCCCGAGGCGTCGGTCACCGGGCTGAACCTGCTGGACACCGGCGGCTCGGACACCGCCGACCTCGAGAGCGTGCTGGGGTCCTACGACACGTTGCTGGCCGGCCCGGGCCTGGACGAACCCGACGGTGCCGGACACATCCTCGACGCCGTCGCCGCCACCGACAGCCCGCTGGTCCTCGACGCGTTCGTGCTCGGTGTCCTGGCCAAGTCCTCGGTGCACGAACGGGTCGCCGGGCGGGCCGTGCTGACCCCGAACAGCACCGAGGCTGCCTTCCTGCTCGAGTGCGACGCCGACAATCTCGGCGACGACGTCGGCGCACGGATCGCCGACCGCTATGGCTGCGTGGTGTCGTTCTCGGGCTCGGTGGCAGCGCCGGACGGTCGCCGGTGGACCATCCCCGTCGGGCACCCGGGCCTCGGGACCTCGGGCAGCGGTGACGTCCTCGCCGGCTGCGTCGCCGGGCTGCTCGCGCGCGGAGCCGACGCCGACCAGGCAGCCTGCTGGGCGACCTTCCTGCACGCCTCGGCCGGTGACCGGCTGGCAGCGCGGGTCGGCCGGCTTGGCTTCCTGGCTCGCGAGCTCGCCGACGAGCTGCCGCTGATGCTCGTACAGACCGAGGCCTGAGCCGGTTGCACGCCGCGCGGGGTGCCGCACCGTGGGCTACGGTTCGGCTGACCCCCAAATCCGGGTGCCGATGCGCGTCTTGCGCGGCGAGAGGTCTCTCATGACCTGTGAAACGGCGACGCAGGCCGTCGCCGGAGTCTCTTCGGTGTACCAACCGATCGTCGAGCTGGCGAGCTCGACGATCATCGGCTACGAGGCGCTGGCCCGATGGACGTCCTCGACGCAGGGCGCCCCCGATTTCGCCGACGGCCGGCGCCTCGCCGAGGTGGAGTGGGCCTGTCGCGCGGCAGCCCTGGGCGGCGCGCTCGACGCCGGCCTCGACCGTGGGACGTTGCTGTTCGTCAACGTCGAGCCGCGCGTGCTCGGCCGCAACCGGCCCGCGGCGTTCGCCGAGGTCTTCGATCGGGCGCGAGCGGACCTGCAACTGGTCGTGGAGCTCACCGAACGCGACCTGCTCGGCAACCCCCGCGAGCTGTTCGCGTTCGCAGACCGAATCCGCGGGCTGGGCTGGACCCTTGCCCTCGACGACGTCGGCGTGCACACCGAGTCGCTGGCCGCGCTGCCCTTCCTCGACCCCGAGGTCGTCAAGCTCGACATCTCGCTCGTGCAGAACGATCCGACCCGCGAGCAGGCGCGCACCTTGCTCGGAGTGCTCGCGCACACCGAGCGGATGGGCACCGCGCTGCTGGCCGAGGGCATCGAGACCGAGGCCCACCTGGAGCGCGCGCTGTCCCTCGGTGCCGTTTACGGTCAGGGGTACCTGTTCGGCCGCCCGGAACCGCTGCCGACCGTGCGACAGGCGGGTTCGGCGCGGCCGCCGGGCGGCGGCCGGCACCGCACGCGGCACGACGGCGTCCCCGGCGACATGCTCGAGGCGGCGAGCGCCCGCGTCGCGCGGCTGCCGGTGCTCGAGAAGCTCTCGCGGCAGCTCGAGCAGCAGGCGGGCAACCGGGCCGACCCGTCGGTCCTGCTGGCCACCTTCCAGGACATCGAGCGCCTCGGGCCGGCTGCCGACCGCTTCACGCAGCTGGCCACCGTGTGCCGGTTCGTCGGGGTGCTCGGCCTCGGCATGCCGATCGAGCCGCTTCCCGGCGTGCGCGGCGCGGCCCTGCCGCCCGGCGACCCGCTGTTGCAGGATTGGGCGGTCGTCGTCGTGGGCGCGCACTACGCCGGTGCCCTGATCGCTCGCGAGCTGCGCGACGGCGACGATCCGGTCGAGGAGTCCGAGCGCCGGTTCGCGTTCATGCTCACCCAGGACCGCGACACCGTCATCGCCGCGGGGCGCCGCCTGTTGCGCCGCTTCGAGGGACCGCCGGCCTGATCAGGCGGCCGGTCGCGGGGCGGCTAGCGCCTGGCGGCGCTGATCACCAATCGGGCGGCGCCCTGCTGCACGGCGATCCGGCCAGCGCGCACATCGTCAAAGAAGGGCTCAAACAGAAGGTGGCGCAGTACCTGCCCGGCTCTCCCCGCCGCTAGCCGCGGCGTGTTCGCGGACGACGAGGACGACGTACCAGGCCACCGCGCCGGCCGCGACCACACCGAGCAGGATGGCCAGGTTGGCCGTGAAGTCCTGGCGCAGGATGGCCTTCGAACCCGGCTGGGTACCCTCGCGCCGGATCAGCGGCAGGGCGATGACAGTTACCAGGCTCCCGGCGATCAGGCCGCCCTGCAGCGCGCTGCGGGCCCGGGCCGGGACGCGGGTCAGCGCGGCACCGACCGCGACGATCGCCGGCGAGAGCACGCCGTCGTGCAGCACGAGCGCCGCGACCAGCCAGATCGCCAGCTGCACGAGGTCGGGCGAGTCGATCTGGGTGAGCAGCCGGAAGGCGCCGAAGAGCCCGAGCAGCACGCCGGCCGCCCCGAGGGCGATACGCAGTCGCATCAGATCACCCGCACCGAGGACAGCCACTTGGTGTTCAGCACGCCGGCGCGATCGGGCGCGATGAGCCGCAGCGGGTAGCCGTGGTCGAGGTCGAGGCGCGTGCCGTTGAGGTGGGTGGCCAGCAGGGCGTGGGAGACCTGCGGCCCGTGGACGAAGGAGCGGTTGTAGGACCCCTTCGGCTCGAGCGAGCGGACCTCGATCTGCGAGTCGGCGTCACCGCCGGCGCGGCGCACGACGTCGAGCAGGCGCAGCCCGCGCCAGTGGGCGCCGACGCTCCACCCCTCGACGCAGGAGATCGGGAAGCTTGCCTCGTGCACGGCCATGGCGAGGATCTCCGCCATGGTGAGCTCGAAGGGCTTGGGTCCGTCGACCTGCAGCCGCCAGTCCGTGCGCACTGCGAGCTCGCGCACCGCGGCCTGGTCGGCGGTGCGGTTGACCGGCACGCCGAGCGGGCCCTTCTGGTGCTGGCGCACGGCGAGCAGCCCGACCGGCTCGAGCGGCGTGATGCTCTGGCCGACCTGGGTGACCACGATGAGGCCGACACCGGCGCCGGTGGCGATGAGCGCGCCGCGCCGCGAGATGCCCTCGGGCACGGGCGGCGGCGGCGGGTCGTGGTCGTTGTTCGACCACGAGTCGGGGTTCTCGGCCCAGGGTTTCTCGGTCAGCACGTCACCGGCCGAGAGTTTGACCCTGAGCCCGTACCGGATGTCGGGCAGCTTGATCGCGATGTGCAGCAGCAGGGAGCCGATGACGACGTAGGCCAGGTAGCGGTGCACCGGCACGAAGTCCCACGACCACGGGTACCAGTTCAGGACGTTGAAGTAGCCGGTGACGAGCTCGACGAGCGCCGACGACACGAGCACGGCGATCGAGAGCCGCTCGAGGGCGTCCTTCACCGACTTCAGCAGCGGCCAGCGGAACAGGTTCGGATAGACCGACCACAGCTTCACCAGCAGCAGCGGGATGGAGATCGTCCCGGTGGTGACGTGCACGCCCTGCGTGACCCGGTAGAGCCATACCGGGGTCGCCGGCTCGGGCAGCCAGGTCCACGGGTGGTACTGGTAATGGCTGAGCAGGCCGGTGACGAAGCAGGTGGCGAAGCAGATCCCGAGGACCCGGCCGACCCGCGCGGTGAACGCCGTCGAGCGCAGCGGGCTGCGGAAGCGTGGCCAGAAGCCCGGCGGGTCCTGCGGGAGCTTCAGCAGCATGTTGACTGTTCGTTCCCGGTGCGCGATCCGGTTCGCATGTCAGCCGGACCCGGTCAGCGCGATGAGCGGGACGGCGGTCTCGACCCGGCTGTCGGCGCCGTGGAAGCCGACCAGCTTCAGCACCTCGGCCGGCTCGTGCTCGGAGTCGAAGACGGCGGTGTCGCCGCGGCAGATGACCACGACGTCGCCGATGCGGGGCAGGTGGACCGGCGCGACGTCGCCGAACCAGCCGGCCGCCACCGCTTCGTCCCGGCTCTGGACGAGGGCGCGGGGACCGAGCCGCTCGCGCCAGGCCGCCCGCACGTCCTCGGCTGCGCCGTCCTCGACGTGCAGGTAGCGCACCCGGGGTTCGCCGGCGGCGATCCGGACTCCCGCCTGCAGGTCCGGCTCCGCGGCGAGGTCGAGCCGTCCGGTCGGCCCGAGGTCCAGGCCGCCGTGGTCGGCGGTGACCAGCAGCAGCGCGTCGTCGGGCAACCGCTCGAGCAGACGGGTCAGCAGGCCGTCGACCGACATCGCCGCCCGCTGCCACTGGCGCGACGCGATGCCGTGCACGTGGGCCGCCGTGTCCAGCTCCGAGGTGTAGCCGTAGACCAGGCCGCCCTCCTCGCGCAGCTCGTAGGCGATCCGCTCGGCGGCGTCCTCACCCTCAAGCAGCCCGGCGAAGCGGGCACCGCGGTAGGCCGCCCGCGTCAACCCGCTGCCCTGGAACTCGTGCGGCAGCACCGCGGTCGCGGGCACCCCGGCTGCCGCGCAGCGTTCGAACCAGGTCGGCACCGGCTGCCAGGTGTCGGGGTCGGGATCGTCGCGCCAGGTGATGTGCGTCAGGACGCGGGCCGTGCCCGGCACGTTGACGGTGAAGCCCAGGACGCCGTGCTCGCCCGGACGCACGCCGGTGGCCAGCGACACCAGGCTGGTGGGCGTGGTGGAGGGAAACGTCGACGCCAGCGGCGTCAGCGACCCGGCGTCGCCGGCCGCGACGGCGGCCAGCAGCGGTGCGTGCGGGGCCAGGGCGGGCAGCAGGTGCAGACCGAGGCCGTCGACGAGCA
>CAZZZE010000177.1:0-5861 GCA_964658365.1 uncultured Jatrophihabitantaceae bacterium | reverse complement strand
CGTCGTGCTGGTCGTCGCGGCCGACGACGGGGTCATGCCGCAGACCATCGAGGCGCTCAACCACGCCCAGGCGGCCGGCGTCCCGATCGTCGTCGCGGTGAACAAGATCGACAAGGAGGACGCCAACCCGGCGAAGGTGCGCCAGCAGCTCACCGAATACGGGCTGGTGGCCGAGGAGTACGGCGGCGACACCTTGTTCGTCGACGTGTCGGCTCGTTCGAACCTGCACATCGACGACCTGCTCGAGGGCATCCTGCTCACCGCCGACGCGGCGCTGGACCTGCGGGCCAACCCCGACCAGGACGCGCAGGGCATCGTCATCGAGGCCCGGCTCGACCGCGGTCGCGGTCCGGTCGCCACGCTGCTCGTGCAGCGCGGCACGCTGCACGTCGGTGACTCGGTCGTGGCCAGCGACGCGTTCGGTCGCGTGCGGGCCATGCTCGACGAGAACGGCGACAACGTCGACGTCGCCGGCCCGGCCCGTCCGGTGCAGGTGCTCGGCCTGACATCCGTGCCGAGCGCCGGCGACTCCTTCCTCGTCGTCGAGGAGGACCGCATCGCCCGGCAGATCGCCAGCCGTCGCGAGGCGCGCGAGCGCAACGCCCAGCTGGCGTCGAGCCGCCGCCGGGTCTCGCTCGACGACCTGGACCAGGCTCTCGCCGAGGGCAAGGTGGAGGCGCTCAACCTCATCATCAAGGGCGACGTCTCCGGCTCGGTCGAGGCCCTCGAGGACTCGTTGGTCAACATCGACATCGGTGAGGATCGCGACGAGGTCTCGCTGCGGGTCGTCAGCCGCGGTGTCGGTGCGATCACCGAGAACGACGTCAACCTGGCCATCGCCTCCGACGCCGTCGTCATCGGCTTCAACGTCCGGCCCGAGGGCAAGGCCCGTGAGCTCGCCGAGCGCGAGGGCGTCGACATCCGGTTCTACTCGGTGATCTACCAGGCCATCGAGGAGATCGAGGCCGCGCTCAAGGGCATGCTCAAGCCCGAGTACGAGGAGGTCCAGCTCGGTACGGCCGAGGTCCGCGAGGTCTTCCGCGTCCCGCGGATCGGCAACATCGCCGGTTCGCTCGTCCGCACCGGCATCATCCGGCGCAACAGCAAGGCGCGTCTCGTGCGTGACGGTTCGGTCGTCGCCGACAACCTCACCGTCGAGTCGCTACGGCGCTTCAAGGACGACGCGACCGAGGTCCGGGACGGGTACGAGTGCGGTATCGGGCTCGGGTCGTACAACGACCTCAAGATCGACGACGTCATCGAGACGTTCGAGTTGCGGGAGAAGCCTCGGGCTTAGTTCGCTTCACGAGGATGCGCCCCTGCTCCGGGCGGTCAGGCTTGATCCCTGCGCAGGGGCGCATCCTCGCTTCGCTCGTTCGCCCACTTGGCTGTAGCGCTGTGCTCTCTCGTCGCGCTTGTGGTCGTCGATCTTGATGTCGTCTTTCGTCCCTGTGGCCCTTGCGTGAAGGGGGTGGGTCCGGTTGGTGGTTGGCGTGCTTGTCGCTGACTGTCTGTTGGGCGACGTGCATTCGTTGAAGGAGAAGCGATCGGTGGTGCGGCCGGTGGTGGCCGAGCTGCGCAAGCGCTTCGAGGTCAGCGCGGCGGAGACGGGTGATGCCGGGCTGCACCGGCGGGCTGAGTTCTCGGTGTCGCTGGTCGCCAACGAGCGGGCGCATGTCGTCGAGGTCCTTGCCGCCTGCGAGCGGTTGGTGGCCGGGCGGCCGGAACTGGAACTGCTGTCCACCCGCACCCGCGTGCTGGACGACGACGATCTGGACTAGGTCGACGAGACGAAGGAGTAGCTCATGGCTGACGCCGCACGCGCCCGCCGGATGTCGGGGCGCATCAAGCAGATCGTCGCGACGGTGATCGAGCGCCAGATCAAGGACCCGCGGCTCGGCATGGTCACCATCACCGACGTCCGCGTCACCGGCGACCTGCACGACGCCACGGTGTTCTACACCGTCCTCGGCGACGAGGAGGACCGCGTCGCGTCCGCCGCGGCACTCGAGTCGGCCAAGGGCGTGCTGCGCAGTGAGGTCGGCCGGCAGACGGGCGTGCGGTTCACGCCGTCGCTGACCTTCACGCTCGACGCGCTGCCCGACAACGCCCGCCAGCTCGAGGACCTGCTGGCCCTGGCCGCGGCCGAGGACGCCAAGCTCGCCGCGGTCCGCCAGGGCGCCCAACCCGCCGGCGAGGCCGACCCCTACCGCAAACCCCGGGTCGAGGAGACCGCCGACGACCCGCTCGACTGATCCGGCCCCCGCGCGCCGCGTGCGGCCGGCGCTGTCGGATGGCAGGCTGACCGGCGCCATGGCCGACACCGGGGACAGCTCCCAAGCTGCTCGCCCGCGCCCGCGGCCGGCAGCGGCCGCGGCGCACCGCGTCCCGGCCCCGCCTCGCCGGGCCCGGAACCGCGCCGGCCTGCTCGCCGCGCTCATCGTCACCGTCGCCGTCGTGGTCGCGGCGGTGCTCATCGTCGCCGATGGCCGCTCGGACGACTCGGGAAGCGCGGACCCTGCAGGCGGCGGGCAGACCGCGTCGATCACTGACAGCGCGGCCGCCCAGGCGTTCATGGCCGGCGCGAGCACCGACATCGTCGCGGTCACGACCTACGACTACCGCAGCATGGACACCGCCCTGAGCAACGGCGAACTGGTCACCACGGGCGGCTACCGCACGTCGTTCCGGGCCGCGTTCGCCGGCGCGCTCGCCACCGACGCCAAGCGCGCACACCGCGTCCAGACTTACAGCCTGCTCGCCGCCGGGATCGGCACGATCGCGCAGGACGGCAAGAGCGCCAAGGTGCTGACCTTCGGGGTGCAGTCGGTCACCGACGACACGACCGCGGGCAAGGCCCGGCAGACTCTGCTCACCCTGACCGCCACCATCGAGCGCCAGGGCAACCGCTACCTGATCTCGGACCTGAACGCCGGCCGGAACGCCGGCCTGCCGGCCGGTTCGGCCGGTCTGAGGGCGGCGGCCGAGGCCGGGCGCGCCGAGATCACCGCCGTGCTCACCCTGCACCACGACCACTTCGACGCCGACTACGACACCGCGCTCGGCGGCGCCGTCGGACCCTTGCGCAGCACGCTCACCAGCCAGTCGGCTGCGACCCGTGCCCGGATCACCAAGGGCGGCTACGACCTCGCCGGCACGGTGACCGCGGTCGGCGTCCAGCAGGCGGCCGGCGCCACGCTCGTCCTGCTCGTTGCGGCCACCGGCACCCGGACGAGCGGCGGCAGGACGGTGGTCGTCGACAACGGCCGCTACCGGGTCACCGTCGTGCACACCGGCGGACGCTGGGTCACCAGTTCGATCGACCCGGTCACCGCCGGTTGAGCTCGTCGTGACCGCTCCGGTGCGGCGGATGCTCGCGCTCGCCGCATCGGCGTTCGTGGTACTGGCCGCCGAGCCGGTCTACCTGCTCGTCGACACCGCGGTGGTGGGCCACCTCGGTCAGCGGGCCCTGGCCGGTCTCGGCGTCGGCGCCGCGCTCATGGGTCTGCTGACCGTCATCGGCACGTTCGTCGAGTACGGCACGACCGGCCGGGCCGCCCGCTGGTACGGCGCCGGGCACCACGACGACGCGGTCCGCGAGGGTGTGCAGGCCACCTGGCTCGCGCTGGGCATCGGGGTCCTCGCCGCGGCGATCGGCGAGGCCTGCGCCGGACCGCTGACCGCCCTGCTCGCCGGCAGCGACGCCACCCAGGCCGCCGCCGAGTCCTGGTTTCGCATCGCCGTGCTCGGCCTGCCGGGGGTGCTCGTGGTGCTGGCCGGCAACGGCTGGATGCGTGGCGTGCAGCGAACCCGGCAGCCGGTGGTGATCGTGGTGCTCGCCAACGCGCTGTCGGCGGTAGCCTCGCCGCTGCTGGTCTACCCGGCCGGCATGGGCCTGCGGGGGTCGGCGGTCGCGAACGTCGCCGCCCAGGCCGTCGGTGCCGCGTTGTTCCTGCGCGCGCTGCACCGCACCGGCGTCGGGCTGCGCCCGCACCCCGCGATCATGCGCGCGCAGGCCGCGGTCGGCCGCGATCTCATCGTCCGTGCGGCCGCCTTCCAGGTCGCGTTCCTCACCGCCGCGGCCGCGGCGTCGCGGATGGGCACCGCGCAGATCGGCGCGCACCAGATCGGGCTGCAACTGTGGGAGTTCACCGCGCTGCTGCTGGACTCGTTCGCCATCGCGGCGCAGTCGCTGGTCGGGGCGGCCCTCGGCGGTGCTGACGCCGCGGGCGCGCGGCTCGTCGCCGCGCGCATCGGGCGCTGGGGGCTCGGCGCGGGCATCGCGTTCGCGGCTGCCTACGCGGCCGGGTGGTGGGTGATCCCGCGGGCGTTCAGCCCGTCCGCGGACGTCCAGCACCAGGCGCACATCCTCTGGCCCTGGTTCGTGGCTATGTTGCCGCTGGCCGGCGTGGTCTTCGCCCTCGACGGCGTGCTGATCGGGGCCGGCGACGTCGGCTTCCTGCGCACGATCACCGTCGTGTCGGCCGTGCTCGCCTTCGCCCCGCTGAACCTGGCCGCGCTGCATTGGCACTGGGGGTTGGGCGGCATCTGGGCCGGGCTCACCGCGTTCATCGTCGTGCGCTTCGCCGGCATGCTCTGGCGCGTCCGCGGTGACCGGTGGCTGGTCACCGGCCCGCTGTCCGACGCTCGTTAGGGTCAGCCGGTGCCCACTCCGCCGACCCCCGACGGCCTCGTCGTCGTCGACAAGCCGGCGGGCTGGACGTCGCACGACGTCGTCGGCCGGTTGCGGCGCCTGGCCCGCACCCGCCGGGTCGGCCACGCCGGCACCCTCGACCCGATGGCCACCGGCGTACTCGTCGTCGGCGTCGGGACGGCGACGCGCCTGCTGCATCACCTCGTGCTCGCCGACAAGGCCTACGAGGCGACGATCCGGCTGGGCCAGAGCACGCTGACCGACGACGCCGAGGGCGAACCGACGGGCGGGGCGTCAGCGGCCGGTATCGACGCGGACGCCGTCCGGGCGGCGCTGGTCCCGCTGACCGGCGAGATCGCCCAGGTGCCGAGCTCGGTGTCGGCGATCAAGGTCGACGGCCAGCGGGCCTACCAGCGGGTGCGCGACGGCGAGTCGCCGCAGCTGGCGCCCCGCTCGGTGACCGTCGCCCGGTTCGACGCGATCGACGTGCGCCGGCCGGCACCCGAACTGCTCGACGTCGACGTGGTCGTCGAGTGCTCGTCCGGCACGTACGTCCGGGCGCTCGCCCGCGACCTGGGCGCGGCCCTGGGCACCGGCGGCCACCTGACCGCGCTGCGGCGCACCCGGGTCGGCCCCTTCACCCTCGCCGGCGCAGCCACGCTCGAGCAGCTGGCCGAGCGCCAGCACCCGGTGACGCTGCCGCTGGCCGAGGCGGTGGCGGCCGCGCTGCCGGTACGCGCCGTCGACGCCGACGAGGCCCGGGAGCTGTCCTTCGGGCGCAGCCTGGAGCCCACCGGCGATCCCGCCACCCACGGGGCGCTGGCCGCCGACGGCCGGGTGGTCGCGCTGCTGCAGGATCGCGACGGCCGCGCGCGCCCGGTTCTGGTGTTCGCACCCGCGGGTTGAGGGGGTAGACCGACCGGATGCGCGATCACCTCGACCCCGTCCGGGCGTTGCTGCCCGACACCCGGGTCGACCAGCTCGAGCGGTTGCGTGGCAGCGCGCGCAGCAGCGTGGTGCGCGTCAGATTGCGCAGCGCCGGCGTGGATCGCACCGCGATCGTCAAGAGCTTCCGCGGCGGCGGCGAGAGCTGGGTGCGCGAGACCGCGGCCCTGGCCGTTCTGCCTGCCGACGTGGCACCGGTCGTGCTGGCCGCCGACGCTGCCACGGGGGTCGTCGTGATCGCCGACCTCGGCGACGGGCCGAC
>CAZZZE010000176.1:0-5877 GCA_964658365.1 uncultured Jatrophihabitantaceae bacterium | reverse complement strand
TCAACTGCCACATCCCGATCGTCGCCGAGATGCCGCACGGCGGGTTCAAGCACTCGGGCTACGGCAAGGACCTGTCCGTCTACGGGCTCGAGGACTACACCCGTCTCAAGCACGTCATGCACAACATCGAGGCGTGACGTTGCATCGTGATGCGATGATGAGCCGATGAGGACCACGATCGATCTACCGGACGATCTGCTGGACATCGCGCGATCGCTGGCGCGTGGCCGCAAACAGACGTTGGGCGAGGCGGTGGCCGAGCTGATGCGCCGCGGGATCGACCCACCCAAGCCCGCCAGGATCACGACCTCGCCGATCAGTGGCCTGCCGGTGCTCGAGACCAACGGCAGGACGATCACCACCGAGGACGTCCGGGCTCTCGAGGACGAGGAGGACGAGTACCTGATGTCCTTCATCCGGCCCCGCGGGCAACGTTGACGTCCTCGGTGCTGCTCGACAGCAACGTGCTCATCGCGATCACGCTGACCCATCACCAACATCACGAGGCAGCGGTCCACTGGGTCGGTGCGTTGTCCGATCGCTTCGCCACCTGCCCGATCACGCAGGGCTCGCTGGTTCGCGAGGTCGTGCGCAGCGGCAACGGCTTCACCACCGCATGGGCCCTGCTGGGCGGGATCAGCCGCGATCCACGTCACGATTTCTGGGTCGACGACATCAGCTATCTCGACGTGGCGGAAGCCGGACTCGTGGGTCACCGACAGGTGACCGATGCCTATCTCGCCCAACTGGCGCGCAGTAGAGACGGCCGGATCGCCACGTTCGATCGCGGACTGACCGCTCAGCATCCGGACGTCGCCGAGCTGGTGCCCACCTCATGAGTCACGTACTGGGTGCCGAGATGGTCGCCACCGTGCATTCGGTGACGGTGGCGGTCGGCGACACCGTCACCCCGGACACCATGGTCGTGCTGCTGGAGTCGATGAAGATGGAGATCCCGGTGCTGGCCGAGGTCGCCGGCGTCGTCGGCGAGATCGCGGTGTCGGCCGGGGACACCATTCAGGAGGGCGACACCATCGCCGTCATAGAGGAGACGCCATGATCGAACAGCGCCGCGTGCTGAGCACCGCGATCCCCGGACCGCGCTCGGTCGAGCTGCACGCCCGCAAGAACGCCGCGGTCGCCTCCGGCGTGGGCACCACGCTGCCGGTCTACGTCGAGCGCGCCGGCGGCGGCATCGTGGTCGACGTCGACGGCAACCAGCTCATCGACTTCGGTTCCGGCATCGCGGTCACCACGGTCGGCAACGCCGCGCCGCGGGTCGTCGAGGCGGTGCAGCGCCAGGTCGCCGAGTTCACCCACACCTGCTTCATGGTCACGCCGTACGAGGGGTACGTCGCCGTCGCCGAGAAGCTCAACGAGCTGACGCCGGGCGACCACGACAAGCGCAGCGCGCTGTTCAACTCCGGCGCCGAGGCGGTCGAGAACGCGATCAAGATCGCGCGGCACCACACCGGCCGGCAGGCCGTCGTCGCTTTCGACCACGCCTATCACGGGCGGACGAACCTGACCATGGCGCTCACCGCCAAGTCGATGCCCTACAAGAGCGGCTTCGGGCCGTTCGCGGGCGAGATCTACCGCGTCCCGATGGCGTACCCGTACCGGTGGCCGACGGGCCCGGAGAACTGCGCCGACGAGGCCTTCGCGTCCTTCGTCGAATTGGTGCACGCGCAGGTCGGCGAGGCCAACACCGCCGCGGTCATCATCGAGCCCATCCAGGGCGAGGGCGGGTTCATCGTCCCCGCACCCGGCTTCCTCAAGCGGGTGGCCGAGTGGTGCACCGCGCACGGGATCGTCTTCATCGCCGACGAGATCCAATCCGGGTTCTGCCGCACCGGCGACTGGTTCGCCTGCGAGTTCGAGGGCGTCGTCCCCGATCTCGTCACCACCGCCAAGGGGATCGCCGGCGGGTTGCCGCTGGCCGCGGTCACCGGCCGCGCCGAGATCATGAACGCCGTCCACGGTGGCGGCCTGGGCGGCACCTACGGCGGCAACCCGGTCGCCTGCGCCGCCGCGCTCGCCTCGATCGAGACGATGCAGGCCGACGACCTGTGCGGGCAGGCCCGGCGCATCGAGTCGGTGCTGCGGCCCCGGCTGCAGGCCCTGGCCGAGAAGTACGAGTCGGTCGGCGACGTCCGCGGCCGCGGCGCGATGCTGGCCCTCGAGCTCGTTGAGCCGGGCGGAACCTCGCCGGATCCGGCGCTCACCGGCGCGATCTCCGCGGCGTGCCACCAGGAGGGCCTGATCACGTTGACGGCCGGCACGTTCGGCAACGTGCTGCGCTTCCTGCCGCCGCTGGTCATCGGCGACGACCTGCTCCACGAGGGGCTCGACATCCTCGACGCCGCCTTCGCCGCCCACGCCTGAGCGCCGTTGCCCCACCAGCCCCCGGGGCGTCGCCTCGGCGTTCTCAGGGAGCTGACATGCTCCTACGATCATCGTGCGTCTGGTGAGCGGAGTTCGGATGGCGGAGTCGTCCCTGATCGGGACCAGCGGGGTCGTCATCGTCGCTACGCGCGGCGAGGGCGGTCCCGGCGAGGTGCTGCTGTCCATCCGTGGCGGCACCGAGTCCTACCTCGCGTGGTCGCGCGAACCGCTGGCCAAGGGTGAAAAGGTGCTCGTGGTCGACGTGCGGGGTGCTCGTACCGTCGACGTCGAGGCCATTGCCGACTTCACGTCCTAACCCTGGAGAGTCCGATGCTCGGTTACAAGGTCCCGGCGCCCGACGAGGCGATGCTCATCTCGGGCGGCAAGAACAAGGGCGAGACGCCCTTCAAGGTGGTCACCGGGCACGGCGCGTTCGTCGTGCCGTTCTTCCGCAAGGCCCGCTTCCTCACGCTGTCGATGAACGAGGCCGAGGTCGAGGAGCGCTGCGTCACCAAGCAGGGCATCACCCTCAACGTCCGCGCCGTCATCGCCTTCAAGGTGGGCAACGACGAGGTCAGCGTCGTCAACGCGGGCCAGCGCTTCCTGTCCGACCAGAACCAGATGTCCATCCTCACCGGCCGGATCTTCGCCGGTCACCTGCGGTCCATCATCGGTTCGATGACGGTCGAGGAGATCGTCACCGAACGGCAGAAGCTGGCCAGCGAGGTGCTCGACGGCTCGAAGGAGGAGATGGCCCGCATCGGGTTGTCGGTCGACGCCCTGCAGATCCAGTCGATCGACGACGGCGACCTGGGTTACATCGTGGCCATGTCGGCCCCGCACACCGCCGCCATCCAGCGCTCGGCGCAGATCTCGCAGTCGCAGGCCCGCCAGCAGGCGGCGGAGGCCGAGCAGGAATCGCAGCGCCGGCAGGCCGAGTACGCGCGGGAGACCGCAATCGTCCAGGCGCAGTACAAGGCCGAAGTCGACAAGGCGCAGGCCGATGCCGGGCAGGCCGGGCCGCTCGCCGCCGCGCAGGCGCAGCGCGAGGTCCTCCAGGCCCAGACCGAGCTGGCCCAGCGCAACGCCGAACTGCGCCAGCAGCAGCTGGTGGCCGAGGTGGTCAAGCCGGCCGAGGCCGAGGCCGAGAAGACGCGCGTGCTCGCGAAGGCCGACGCCGAGCGCATCCGCATCCAGGCCGAGGCCGCGGCGTCACACAACCGGGTCGCCCTCGACCGGATGCTCATCGACCAGCTGCCGTTGATCGTCCGCGAGGCCGCGGCCGGTCTGAACGGCGCGAACGTCAACATCCTCAACGGTGCCACCGGCCTCGGCGAGATGGCGGCCAGCCTGGTGGGTCAGGGGTTGACCATCTTCGAGTCGATCCGCGGCAACCTCGGCCAGCCAGCCGAGGACACCGACGACGACGAGCCCGGGCGTCCGCAGCTGGGTAGCGGCGACTCCCGATAACTGCCGGCGCTTCCTGGATACCTACGCCGCCGTGCCGGCTGCTCGACGCCGCAGCGAGCGGCTGAACCGCCTCGCGCCACCCGGTAGGCTGAGGGCTCCGCCAGCTGTCGTTCGGATGGGGTCGTTGCGTTGAGTCTCGTCGTGCAGAAGTACGGCGGCTCGTCCGTCGCCGACGCCGAGCGGATCAAGCGCGTCGCCGAACGCATCGTGGCCACCAAGCGCGACGGGCACGACGTCGCGGTCGTCGTCTCGGCCATGGGCGACACCACCGACGAGCTCATCGACCTCGCCGAGCAGATCGTCCCGGTGCCCGAGGGCCGTGAGTTCGACATGCTGCTCACCGCCGGCGAGCGCATCTCGATGGCCCTGCTGGCCATGGCCATCAACTCGCTCGGCTACAAGGCCGAGTCGTTCACCGGCTCGCAGGCCGGCGTGCTCACCACCTCGGTGCACGGCAAGGCCCGCATCGTCGACGTCACGCCCGGGCGCATCGAGGGCTCGATCGCCCAGGGCAACATCGCCATCGTCGCCGGGTTCCAGGGGTTCTCGAAAGAGACGATGAACATCACGACGCTGGGCCGCGGCGGCTCCGACACCACTGCGGTGGCCATCGCCGCCGCGTTGAAGGCCGACGTCTGCGAGATCTACACCGATGTCGACGGCGTGTACTCCGCCGACCCGCGCATCGTCCCGAACGCGAGGCGCCTCGACCAGGTGACGTTCGAGGAGATGCTCGAGCTCGCCGCCTGCGGCGCGAAGATCCTGCACCTGCGCAGCGTCGAGTACGCGCGTCGCTACGGCATGCCGCTGCACGTGCGCTCGTCCTTCTCGGCCATTCCCGGCACAACCGTCAGCGGATCCATGGAGGACCTCCCGGTGGAACAGGCGATCATCAGCGGTGTCGCGCACGACCGCAGCGAGGTCAAGATCACGGTCGTGAACGTGCCCGACAAGCCCGGCCAGGCTGCGGCGATCTTCCGCGAACTCGCCAACGCCGAGATCAACATCGACATGATCGTGCAGAACGTGTCGACGGGCGGCACCGGCCGTACCGACGTGTCGTTCACGCTGCCGGCCACCGACGGCACGACTGCGCTCACCTCGCTCAAGCGCATCCAGGACGAGGTCGGCTTCTCCGACCTGCTCTACGACGACCACGTCGGCAAGCTCTCGCTGGTCGGGGCGGGCATGCGCTCGCACCCCGGTGTGTCGGCCCGGTTCTTCACCGCGCTGTCCGAGGCGGGCATCAACATGGAGATGATCTCGACGTCCGAGATCCGCATCTCCGTCGTCGTGCGCGACACCGACCTCGACGAGGCCGTCCGGGTCGTCCACGACGCCTTCGAGCTCGGCTCCACCGACGAGCAGGCCGTCGTCTACGGCGGGACCGGCCGATGAGGGTGGGAGTCGTCGGAGCGACCGGGCAGGTCGGCACCGTCATGCGGCGGCTGCTCGCGGAGCGAGCGTTCCCGGTGGAGGAGATCCGCTACTTCGCGTCGGCCCGCTCGGCGGGTTCGACCCTGACGTGGGAGGGCGTCGACGTCCGCATCGAGGACGCCGCCACCGCCGACCCGTCCGGGCTCGACATCGCCCTGTTCTCGGCGGGCGGCGCGACGTCGAAGGAGCTGGCGCCGAGGTACGCCGCGGCCGGCGTCACCGTCATCGACAACTCGAGTGCCTGGCGCATGGACCCCGACGTGCCGCTCGTCGTGGCCGAGGTCAACGGTGCCGAGGTGCACAACGCCCCGAAGGGCATCATCGCCAACCCGAACTGCACCACCATGGCGTTCATGCCGGTGCTGAAGCCGTTGCACGACGAGGCCGAGCTGACCCGGCTCGTCGTGTCGACCTACCAGGCGGTGTCCGGCGCCGGGCTGGCCGGCGTCGACGAGCTGGAGGCCCAGATCCGCAAGGCTTCCGGCGACATCGCCCAGCTCACCCACGACGGCTCGGCGGTCACCTTCCCCGAACCGGTGAAGTTCGCGCAGCCGATTGCCTTCAACGTACTTGCCCTGGCCGGGT
>CAZZZE010000175.1:0-5941 GCA_964658365.1 uncultured Jatrophihabitantaceae bacterium | reverse complement strand
TCCGCCCATAATGGCGCGGTGGACGATCGGGCGCAGGCGTGGTTCGAGCGCCGCACCTACGACGGCCGGGCGCAGGACGTCCAGGCGCTGATCGCCGCCAAAGGCGCCCGCCGCATCAGCGTCGTCCTCCCCGCGCGCAACGAGCAGGCCACGATCGGCGCGATCGTCGCGGGCATCCGCGCCGATCTCGTCGAGGCCCACCCCTTGGTGGACGAGCTGGTCGTGATCGACTCGGACTCCACCGATGCCACGGCCCGGATCGCCGCCGACGCGGGCGCGCGGGTGCATGCCGCCCGCGACGTCCGGCCCGAACTCGGCGGCTTCTCCGGCAAGGGCGAGGCGATCTGGAAGTCGCTGTTCGTCACCACCGGCGAGCTGCTCGTGTTCATCGACGCCGACCTCACCGGCTGGGGCACGCACTTCGTGTCCGGCCTGCTCGGGCCGCTGCTCACCGACGGCCGCGTGCGGCACGTCAAGGGCTTCTACGACCGGTTGCTCGACGACGGCTCCGGTCAGCACACGCCGCAGGGCGGTCGGGTGACCGAGCTGGTGGCCCGGCCGTTGCTCAACCTCTGGCGCCCGGAGCTGGCCGCGGTCGTCCAGCCGCTGGCGGGGGAGTGGGCGGTGCGCCGCGACACCATCGCGGCGCTGCCCGTGCCCACCGGCTACGGCGTCGAACTCGCGCTGCTGCTCGACGTCCACGCCCGCTGGGGCCTCGACGCCCTGGCCCAGGTCGACCTGGGCGCGCGCGCCCACTCGCACCAGGCGGTGCATGATCTCGGGGTGATGGCGACGGAGCTCATCGAGGTGGCGTCGCGACGCAACGCGGCGCCGAGTACGACGGCCGACGGCACGGTGCTGTGGCAGTACGACCGCAGCGCCACGCCGCCGTGGCGTGGTCGCGACGTCCCACTGCGCGAACGTCCACCGGCCGCCGGGGTGGACCCGGCGTGCTGAGGCTCGGCGGTCACAACTTCGGCGACGACCGCCCGCTCGTGATGGCCATCGTCAACCGCACCCCCGACTCGTTCTACGACCGGGGCGGGACCTTCGCGTTCGACACCGCGCTGCAACGGGTGCGCGACGTCGTCCGCGACGGCGCAGAGATCGTCGACATCGGCGGGGTGAAGGCCGCGCCCGGCGAGGTGGTCGCCACGGCCGAGGAGCTGGAGCGGACGGTGTCGTTCGTGGCCGCGGTGCGCGCCGAGTTCCCCGACACCGTCATCAGCGTCGACACGTGGCGCCACGAGGTCGGCGAGGCCGTCTGCCGGGCCGGCGCCGACCTGCTCAACGATGCGTGGGGTGGCTGGGACCCCGAGCTTGTCGAGGTCGCCGGGCAGTTCGGCGTCGGCGTCGTCTGCACCCACGCCGGCGGCGTCGAACCGCGTACCCGACCGCACCGCATCACCTACGACGACGTCATGGCCGACATCCTCGAGCGCACCGTCGGCCTGGCCGAGCGCGCGGTCGCGGCCGGCGTGCCGCACGAGAGCGTGCTCATCGACCCGGGTCACGACTTCGGCAAGAACACCCGGCACTCGCTCGAGGCCAGCCGCCGGCTGCCCGAGATGGTGGCGACGGGCTGGCCGGTGCTGGTGTCGCTGTCGAACAAGGACTTCGTCGGTGAGACGCTCGACCGCCCGCTCGACGAGCGGTTGGTCGGGACGCTGGCCGCGACGTCGGTGTCGGCCTGGATGGGCGCGCGCGTGTTCCGCGCCCACAACGTGCCCGAGACCCGGCAGACGCTCGACATGGTGGCCAGCATCCGCGGCACCCGCCCCCCGGCGCGTTCTGTCCGCGGCCTGGCCTAGGAGTCGGCCAGGACGCTGCGGATCATGTGCATGGCCACGACGACCGTGCGCTGGCGGACGCCGCTGCGCGAGCCGGGCAGGTTCACCGCGCGCGACAGCGACCGCCCGGGCGCCACGACACACAGATGCACCAGGCCGACCGGTTTGCCGGGCGTGCCGCCGCCGGGGCCGGCGACGCCGGTGATGCCCACCCCGATGTCGGCGCCGAGACGCCAGCGCGCACCGGAGGCCATCGCCTCGGCGACCTCCTCGCTCACCGCACCGACCCGGTCGATGAGCTCCAGGGGCACGCCGGCCAGCTCGTGCTTGGCCAGGTTCGAGTAGGTGACGAGCCCGCCGAGGACGTAGGCCGACGACCCGGCCAGCTCGGTGAGCCGGCCCGCGAGCAGGCCGGCGGTGCACGACTCGGTGGTGGCGACGGTCAGCGAGCGCTCGAGCAGCAGGTCGGCCACGACGCGGTCGACGGTGCGCCCGTCGGCCGAGTACAGCGCCGGGCCGAAGTCGCCGGCCAGCGCAGCGGTCAGCCGGTCGTAGGCCGGTTGCGCGCTGGGCGCGTAGCGGGTGACGACCTCGAGCTCGCCGTCGCTGAGGCAGGTGGTGATCTCGAGGCCGGTCAGCTCGCCGTCGTGCCGGCGCAGCGCGGCCGACAGCTCGGACTCCGGAATGTTCCAGAGCCGCAGGGTCTCCTGGCGCAGCTCGTCACGCCCGGCCAGCGCGGCGATGACTTGGGGATCGGCGAGGGCCGCGGCCCACATTCCCTGGAGCTCGCGCGGCGGGCCGGGCAGGACGACGACGGGCGGGCCCGATCGCCCGGGGGCAGGCGGCACCACGAGACCCGGCGCGGTGCCGACCGGGGCGAGCACCGACGCACCGGCGGGCACCATGGCCTGCTTGCGGGTGGCGGTCGAGGTCGCCTCCGACTCGGTCTTCCAGCCGCGGCCGGCCATCAACCGATCGACGATGCCGGCGATGTGCCGCTCGAGCTCGTCGTCGAGCCTGGACGGACGGCCCTGGAACTGCCCGACGACCTCGGCGGTGAGGTCGTCGGCGGTGGGGCCCAGCCCGCCGCTGGTGATGATCAGGTCGAGGCTCGACAGGAAGGCCAGCGCGTCGCGCAGGTCCTCGGGGCGATCGCCGACGACGACGATGTCGGCGATGTCGACGCCGACCCGGCGCAGCTGATCGGCGAGCCACGGCCCGTTGCGGTCGGTGACCCGACCGGTGAGCACCTCGGTGCCCGTAACGACGACTCCCGCGCGGACCCCCACCTGATCGATCCTAGGTCGGGGTCCGCGCGGAAGCGCGTGGGCTACATCGTCGAGGCGTCGATGACGAAGCGGTAGCGCACGTCGCTGTCGACCACGCGGTCCCAGGCCTCGTCGATCCGGTCGGCGCCGATCGTCTCGATCTGCGCGCCGATGCCATGCTCGGCGCAGAAGTCCAGCATCTCCTGGGTCTCCTTGATGCCGCCGATCATCGAGCCCGCCCAGGTCTTGGCGCCCTCGATCAGACCGAAGGCCGGCACCTCGAGCGGCTCGGACGGCGCGCCGACACTGACGAGCGCGCCGCGGGTCTTGAGCAGCGACAGGTACTTCACCATCGGCAGCGACGCCGACACCGTGTTGACGATGAGGTCGAAACGGCCGGCCAGCTCGGTGAACGTCTCGTCGTCCTTCGTGGCGTAGTAGTGGTCGGCGCCGAACTTCACGCCGTCGTCCTTCTTCGACAGCGTCTGCGACAGCACGGTGACCTCGGCGCCCATGGCGTGCGCGATCTGCACGCCCATGTGGCCGAGCCCGCCCATGCCCACGATGGCGACCTGCTTGCCCGGGCCGGCGCCCCAATGGTGCAGCGGCGAGTACAGCGTGATGCCCGCGCACAGCAGCGGCGCGGCGGCGTCGAGCTCGATGCCGTCGGGGATGCCGAGCACGTAGTTCTCGTCGACGACAATGTGCGTGCTGTAGCCGCCGGCGGTGGGCGAGCCGTCGAGCACGCCGGCGTAGGTGCCGACCATGCCCTCGAGGCAGAACTGCTCCTCGCCGGCCTTGCAGTTCTCGCACTTCCCGCAGGACGACACCATGCAGCCGACGCCGACCTTGTCGCCGACCGTGTACTTCTGGACCGAGCTGCCGACCTCCTCGACGGTGCCGGCGATCTCGTGACCGGGGACGAGCGGGTAGTCGACCTCACCCCACTCGCCGCGGCCGGTGTGGATGTCGGAGTGGCAGATCCCGGCGTAGGCGATCTTGATCAGGACGTCCTCGGGATTGAGGTCGCGGCGCTGGATCTCGATCTTCTCGAACGGGGCCTTGGCGGCCGGGGTCGCGTATGCAGTGACAGTCTTCATGAACAGTGCCTACCCGCGTGGGCCCGGGACCGGACGCGACCGCGACCTTGTCTCAATCCGCCGGCTCTCGGAATAGGCCGGGCGCGTAGCCCCCGACCGGCGCTGACACGATGCCGTGATGGACGAGACCCCCGCCGGTGGCATCGCGGACGTCGATCTGCGCGAGCTGCTCGCGGTCGAGCGCCTCGAGCAGGACCTGTTCCGGTCGACGACCGTCGTGCAGGAGGAGTTCGCCCTCTACGGCGGCCAGGTCGCGGCACAGGCGCTGATGGCGGCGGGCTCCACCGTCGAGCCGGCGCGCCGCCCGCACTCGCTGCACGGCTACTTCCTGCGTCCGGGTGACCCGCTGCTGCCCATCGTGTTCACCGTCTACCGCGACCGGGACGGCCGCTCGTTCTCGGCGCGCCGGGTGGTCGCCATCCAGCACGGCAAGGTCATCTTCAACATGGCCGCGTCGTTCCACCGCGGCCGTCCGACGTCGCGCTCGCAGGCCGACCAGATGCCCGACGTCGCGGCGCCGGAAGCCTGCGAGCCGTACGTCATTCCTCGACTGTGCTCGTTCGAGGGGCGCCGCCCGGTCCAGCCCTACTCGCGAGGGGTGTGGCCCACCCGGTTCTGGGCGCGGGCCACCGTGGCGTTGCCCGACGACCCGCTGGTGCACGCGTGCGTGCTCACCTACCTGTCCGACATCTCCACCGGCGTGCTGCCCAGCGACGACGGCACCGAGCGCTCCCGGGCCAGCGTCGATCATGCGGTCTGGTTCCACGACCACGCCGACCTCGACGACTGGGTGCTCTCGGACTACCACCCGCGGGTGGTGGGCAGCGGGCGTGGCTTCTACTCCGGCTCGGCGTTCGCCGGTGACGGGCGAGTGGTCGCGAGCATCGCCCAGGAGACGCTGTACGGCTGAGTACGGGGGACCGGATCGCACTGTGGTTGGCGCGTGCGCCGGCCAGGCGCTTGCG
The DNA here is from genome assembly GCA_964658365.1 of uncultured Jatrophihabitantaceae bacterium. GTDB lineage: Bacteria > Actinomycetota > Actinomycetes > Mycobacteriales > Jatrophihabitantaceae > Jatrophihabitans. Next base: position 818 of record CAZZZE010000175.1, on the reverse strand, counting down.
TCGCCTGCCCGGTGTCCCTAGCGTTCGGGTCATGCTGAGTGCCGGTTGTGGGGACGAAACCGTCCTATGCGTGACAAACCCGCGCGCAGCACGCCGTTTCCGAGCCTCGCGATGACCGAGCCCAGCAGCCGTTACGACGTCCCTCCGCCGGGTGCGGTCGCGTGGCTCGACGTCTCGGCCGACAACCCGGACAGCTGGACGGGCCGGCTGCGAACCGGGCCGCTCGGGCTGCGGATCGCGCCACTGCGGCACGCTCGCGCCCCGTACTTCTTCAAGGGCGCCCGCCTGCGCGGCACCCGCTGCATCTGGTCGGCGTCGACCCTCAGCGGGGCCGATCTCTATCGCGCGGCGCGCACGGTCGCCGCGCCGTCGTTCGACCGCGGCGTGCAGATCCTCGCCCGCATGGAGGGCGGCGGGTCGGTGTTCGACCCGGTCGGCACCTCGGTCGGCACCATGCAGGTCTTCGACCCGATGGACGAGATCGCCTCGCAGTTCGTAGCCAACACCCACCTGTTCACGCTCAGCATCCCGCTGGCCGCCATCGGCATCGAGGCGGGCTCCATCCGGGAGATGCGCGACTGCAGCTACGACCTCACGCCGTTCCAGAGCCAGCTGCTGCGCACGGCGGTGTCGCTGCTGCTCGTCGGCGGCGACGAGCTGAACACCGCCTCGAGCCTGGTGGGCGTCGACCGCTACCTCGCTGCGATGGCCGCGCTGCTGCTGCGCACCGCGGTGCAGAAGGCGCCGCCCGACCTCGCAGCCGTCGAGCAGGTCCGGCTGCGCACCGACGCGATCATCTTCGAGCAGGCCACCGACCC
>CAZZZE010000174.1:0-6009 GCA_964658365.1 uncultured Jatrophihabitantaceae bacterium | reverse complement strand
GCCGGTCTCGGTCGGCGCCGAGTATCCCGGGGCGCTGGCCACGGCCTCGACCGCGGCTCGCTCGATCGGCCCGGCCGTGGCCGCGGCTTCGCCGGCCGTGGGTGGCTCGGGCTCGGCGGTGTCCGGGGCCGGCGCAGGTGGCGTGCTGGCGGGCGCGGACGGGGCGGACGCGCCGGCGTCGCCGCTGGTGATCGTCGCGGACAGGTTGTCGGCGAACTGGCCGATCAGCTTGTTGCCGACGTCGACCATCACCCCGCGGCCGAACTGTGCGGGCTTGCCGGTGATGTCGAGGTCGGTGTCGACGGTGACCAGGGTGTTGCCGCCCTGGTCGGAGAGCACGGCGGTCACCTTCGCGGCGGCGGTGCCGTTGCCCCGCGAGTCGCGGCCGCGCGCGTCGATGACCGCGCGGTGCGCGGCGGCGTCCTTCTCGATGAAGCTGGCCTTGCCCTTGTAGGTGAGGCCGATCGGCCCGAGCTTGACCTTCACCGTGCCGGTGAAATCGTCACCGTCGACCGTGTCGATCGCCGCACCGGGCATGCACGGGCCGATCCGCTCGATGTCGAGCAGGATGCGCCAGGCCTCGTCGATGCCGGTCGGAACGGTGAAGGAGTGCTCGAGCTTCAACGGTTATCCCTGGATTCCTGCCGCGGTCAGCACGGCACGCTTGGTGAGGACCCTGGCCAGGTGCTCACGATAGTCGGCCTTGCCGGACAGGTCGGACGGGGCGCTGGTGCCCTCGGCCGCGTGCTCGGCCGCGGCCGCCCCCGCCTCGGCGCCACTCGCGCGCAGCGGGGTCGAGCCCATGTTGGTCAGCCCGATGCGCGCCTCGGCGATGGAGCCGTTCTCTCGGCGCACCAATGCGGCGACCGCGACGATCGACCACGCCTGCGCGACGCGGTTGAACTTCTCGTAGTGCGACGACCACCCGGCGCCGAGCTTCGGCACCCGGATCGCGGCCAGCACCTCGTCGGGCGTAAGCGCGGTGGTCAGGTAGTCCTCGAAGAAGTCCGCCGCCGGGATCCGGCGCTCGCCGGCCGTTCCGTGGGCCACGAACTCGCAGCCGAGCGTCAGCGCGACCGCGCCGAGGTCGCCGGCCGGGTCGGCGTGCGCGAGAGCGCCACCGAACGTGCCGCGGTGGCGCACCTGCGGGTCGGCGACCGTCCGGGTGGCCTGCGCGATGAGCGGCGCGTGCTCGCGGACGAGGTCGTCACGCAGGATCTCGTCATGCGTGGTCATCGCGCCGATGACGATGGCGTCACCGTCGTCGCGCACGCCGCGCATCTCGGCCACCCGGCTGACGTCGACGACGGTGCTCGGGTAGGCCAGCCGCAGCCGCAGGATCGGGATCAGCGACTGGCCGCCGGCCATCAGCTTCGCGTCCTCGCCGGCCGCCCCGAGGGCCGAGACTGCGTCGGTGATCGAGGTGGGCCGGGCGTAGTCGAACTCTGCGGGAATCACGTCAGTTGCCCCCGTCCGAACTGGTCGTACTGGCTCCGCCGTAGGCGTTGGTGCCGCTCTCGGCACGGCCCGACTTCTCGGTGCCGCTGTTGATCGCCCGCCACACCCGCTCGGGCGTGGCGGGCATCTGGATGTCGTTGACCCCGAAGGGCCGCAGCGCGTCGACCACCGCGTTGACCACGGCCGGGGTGGAGGCGATCGTGCCGGCCTCGCCGACGCCCTTGACGCCCAGCGGGTTGGTCGTCGACAGCGTCTCGGTGCGGTCGGTGGTGAACGAAGGGAGGTCCGCCGCCGAGGGCAGCGTGTAGTCGACGAAGGTACCGGTGGTCAGGTTGCCGTCGGCGTCAAAGACGGCCTCCTCGAACAACGCCTGGGCGATGCCCTGGGCCAGGCCGCCGTGCACCTGGCCCTCGACGATCAACGGGTTGATCGGGGTGCCGATGTCGTCGACGCAGACGTACTTGCGGATCTTCACCATGCCGGTCTCGGTGTCGATCTCGACCGCGCAGAGGTGGGTGCCGTGCGGGAAGGAAAAGTTCTCGGGGTCATAGACCGCGTCGGAGTCGAGGCTGGGCTCGACCCCGTCGGGCAGGTCGTGGGCCAGGAACGTGGCGAAGGCGACCTCGCCGATGGACACGCCGGTGCCGGGGGAGCCCTTCACCGAGAACGAGCCGGCCTCGAACTCGAGGTCGTCCTCGTTGGCCTCGAGCATGTGCGCGGCGATCTTCTTGGCCTTCGCCACGACCTTCTCGGCCGCCTTGACGATCGCGATGCCGCCCACGGCCAGCGAGCGTGAGCCGTAGGTGTCGAGGCCCTTCGGCGAGGACTGGGTGTCGCCGTGGATGATCTCGACGTCGTCCCACTTCACCCCGAGGGTGTCGGCGACGATCTGTGCGAACGCGGTCTCGTGGCCCTGGCCGTGGGCGCTGGCGCCGGTGACGACCTCGACCTTGCCGGTGGCCAGCATGCGCACCGACGCGGCCTCCCAGCCGCCGGCGCCGTAGGCCAGCGAACCCAGCACCCGCGACGGGGCCAGCCCGCACATCTCGGTGAACGTCGAGATGCCCAGGCCCAGCTGTACGGGGTCCTTGGTGTCGCGGCGCCGCTGCTGCTCGGCGCGCAACTCGTCCCAGCCCATGAGGGCCAGCGCCTTGTCGGTGGCCGCCTCGTAGTTGCCGCTGTCGTAGGTGAGCCCGCAGACCGTGGTGAACGGGAACTCCTCGTGGGTGATCCAGTTCTTTCGGCGCAGCTGCATCGGGTCCATGCCCAGCTCGACGGCGAGCTCGTCCATGATCCGCTCGATGGCGTAGGTGGCCTCGGGCCGGCCGGCGCCGCGGTAGGCGTCGGTGGCGGTCTTGGTAGTGAACACGCCCTCGCAGACGAACCGGTACGCGGGGAACTTGTAGATCGAGTTGAACATGAAGGCGCCGAGCACCGGGACGCCCGGGCCGACGAGGCGCAGGTAGGCGCCCATGTCGGCGAACAGGTGGACGTCCAGGCCGGTGACCGTGCCGTCGCGCTTGGCGGTGATCGTGATGTCCTGGATCTGGTCGCGGCCGTGGTGGGCCGACATCAGCGATTCCGAGCGCGACTCGGTGTACTTGGCCGGCTTGCCGAGCTTGCGTGCCACCAGGGTGGTGATGACCTCCTCGGGCGTCACCGGGATCTTGCCGCCGAAGCCGCCGCCGACGTCGGGCGCGACGACGCGGACCTTCTGCTCCTCGATGCCGAGAGTCAGCGCCAGCATCGTGCGCAGGATGTGCGGGATCTGGGTGGAGGAGTGCACGAGCACGCCGTCGCCCTGCGGCTGCACCAGCGTCGAGCGGGGCTCCATGAACGCCGGGATCAGCCGCTGCTGGATGAAGCGGCGGGTGACGGTGACCTCGGCGTTGTCGAGCGCGGGCTGGATGGGCTGGCCGGTGCCGGCCTCGCCCGCCTCGAACGCCCACGTGTAGCTGCGGTTCGACGTGGTGTTCGGGTGGACGAGCGGGGAATCGGGCTGGAGCGCGTCCTCCATGTTCATGACGGCCGGCAGCGGCTCGTACTCGACGTCGATAGCCTCGAGCGCATCCTGCGCCGCGGCCTTGGTGCGGGCCGCGACCACGGCCACCGCCTCGCCGACGTGATTGACCTGCGTGACGGCCAGCGACGGAGCGCCCGGGTTGACCATGTCGGGCGTGACCGGCCACGCGCAGGGAAGGTTGCCCTGCGTGTCGGCGAAGTCCTGGCCGGTAAACACGGCCAGGACGCCCGGGCGGCTCTTGGCCTCGGACGGGTCGATGGAGGTGATCGTCGCGTGCGCCATGGGGCTGCGCAGGATCGCCAGGTGCACCATGCCCGGCACCGTCATGTTGTCGACCCAGGTGGTGCGGCCGGTGATCAGGTGGCGGTCCTCGCGGCGGACGCGGGCGTTGCCGATCTCGGGCGCGGGGGCGGCGGGCGCTTCCTCGATGAGGGTCATGCGTCCTCCTTCGTCGGCCGCTGACTGCGTGCTGGCCACATAGCTGACCTCGCAAGCTCGGTCATGCCGTTGCTCCTGCCGCGACGGCCTGAACGGCCTTGACGATGTTCTGGTAGCCCGTGCAGCGGCACAGGTTGCCCTCGATGCCCTCGCGGATCTCGTCCTCTGAGGGGTGCGGGTTGTTCCTGAGCAGGTCGCGGCAGGCCATGATCATCCCGGGCGTGCAGTAGCCGCATTGCAGGGCGTGGTTGCTGTGGAAGGCCTGCTGCATGGGGTCCAGCGAGCCGTCGTCGCCGGCCAGGCCCTCGATCGTGGTGACCTCGCCGCCGTCGGCGCCGACCGCCAGCACCGTGCAGCTCTTCACGCTCTGGCCGTCGAGGTCGACGGTGCAGGCACCGCAGTTGCTGGTGTCGCAGCCGACCACCGTGCCGACCTTGCCCACCTGTTCGCGCAGGTAGTGCACGAGCAGCGTGCGGGGTTCGACGTCGTCGGTGTACACGACTCCGTCGACGGTCAGGTTGATCTTGGTCATCGATCCTCCACGGAAGCGGGCCGGTAGCCCGACGCTAGCCTGGAGTGACGACGATTACGAGACTTGGATCACCCTGCCCGACGACGCTGTGCCGGCGCCTACCTCACGACTCCGTACTCGCGGTGGATCGGACCGGAAACCTGCCGCAACTGCGCCCCGGACCCGCCCCAGCGCGCGGCGACGATCTCGGCCGCGACCGACACGGCCGTCTCCTCGGGGGTGCGCCCGCCGACGTCGAGCCCGATCGGCGCGTGCAACCGGGCGAGGTCGGCCTCGTCGAAGCCGAGCTCCTTGAGGCGCGCGTTGCGGTCGTCGTTGGTGCGCCGCGAGCCCATCGCCCCGAGGTAGGCCAACGGCAGCTTGAGCGCGACCTCGAGCAGCGGCACGTCGAACTTCGGGTCGTGGGTCAGCACGCACACGACGGTGCGTTCGTCGGTGTCGGTCTCGGCCAGGTAGCGGTGCGGCCAGGCGACGACCACCTCGTCAGCGTCCGGGAAGCGCTTCGCGGTGGCGAACGTGCCGCGGGCATCGCAGACCGTCACCCGGTAGCCGAGGAACGAGCCGATGCGGGCCACCGCGGCGGCGAAGTCGATCGCGCCGAATACGATCATGCGTGGCTTCGGGGCGTAGGAGGCGACGAAGACGGCGATCTCGTCGCCGCGCCGCTCGCCGTCCGGGCCGTAGCGCACGATCTGGGTGCTGCCCTGCTGCAGCAACCCCAGCACGTCGTCGCCGACCGCGGCGTCGAGCCGCTCGCTACCCAGGCTGCCCCGGACGTCGGCGCTGCCGTGGCCGTCGGGACGCACGACGATGCGCCGGCCCACCCGCGCCCCGTCGACGTCCTCGATCAGGGTGGCCACTGCGACCGGGCGGCCCTGCTCGATGTCCTCGACGATCGCGCCGAGCTCGGGGAACGTCTGCTGGTTCACCTGCTCGACGTAGATGTCGATGATGCCGCCGCAGGTGAGCCCGACGGTGAACGCGTCGTCGTCGCTCACGCCGTAGCGCTGCAGGACCGGCCGGCCGTCGTCGCGGCTGGCGCCGGCCAGCTCGTACACCGCGCCCTCGACGCAGCCGCCGGACACGCTGCCGACGACGGTGTCGTCGGGCCCGACGAGCATCGAGGCGCCCGGCTGGCGGGGCGAGGACTTCCAGGTGCCGACGACGGTGCCCATGCCCACGCTCTCGCCGGCGCGCCACCAGGCGGCCAGTTCGGTCAGGACGTCACGCATGGGCGATCACGTCGGCCAGCGTATGCAGGGCGTCCAGGGTGTGTCCCGCGACGAGTTCGTCGAGATGCGGCAGCGCGGCGGTCATCCCCGCCGTGACGGGCGCGAAGCCCTCCTTGCCGCGGTGCGGGTTCACCCAGACGACCCGATGGGCGAGCCGGTGCAGCCGGGCCATCTGGGCGCCGAGCAGGGTCGCGTCGCCGCGCTCCCAGCCGTCGGAGGCGATGACCACCACCGCACCGCGGGCCGCACCCCGCTGGCCCCACAGGTCGAGGAATGCCTGCAGCGCCTCGCCGAGCCGGGTCCCGCCGCTCCAGTCGGGTACCGCG
>CAZZZE010000173.1:898-6019 GCA_964658365.1 uncultured Jatrophihabitantaceae bacterium | reverse complement strand
GGCGGCTCGGCCTTGACGATCGGCATCTGCGAGACGCCGTACTCGCGCAGGATGTCGATGGCGTCGCGGACGGTCTCGCTGGGGTGCGCGTGCACCAGCGACGGCGTGTCGCCGGACTTCGCCCGCAGGATGTCGCCGACCGTTTCCTCACCGGGCGCCTCGACGAAGCCGTAGTCGCTGAGCCACTCGTCGTTGAAGATCTTGGACAGGTACCCGCGGCCCCCGTCGGGCAGCAGCACCACGATGACGTCGTCGGGGCCGGCGGTGCGGGCGACCTTCGCCGCGGCCACCACCGCCATGCCGCACGAGCCGCCGACGAGCAGCCCCTCCTCGCGGGCCAGCCGGCGGGTCATGGCGAAGGAGTCGGCATCACTCACCGCGATGATCTCGTCGCAGATGTCGGGGTCGTAGGTGGTCGGCCAGAAGTCCTCGCCCACGCCCTCGACCAGGTACGGCCGACCGGTGCCGCCGGAGTACACCGAACCCTCGGGGTCGGCGCCGACGACCCGCACCGGACCCTGCTCCTTGAGGTAGCGCCCGACGCCGCTGATCGTGCCGCCCGTGCCCATGCCGGTGACGAAGTGCGTGATGCGCCCGTCCGTCTGGGCCCAGATTTCTGGGCCGGTGGTCTCGTAGTGCGAGCGCGGGTTGTTGGCGTTGGCGTACTGGTCGGGCTTCCAACCGCCCGGCGTCTCGCGGGCGAGCCGGTCCGACACCTGGTAGTAGGAGCGCGGGTCGGCCGGGTCGACGGCGGTGGGGCAGACCACGACCTCGGCGCCGTACGCGCGCAGCGTGTCGATCTTGTCGCGGCTGACCTTGTCCGGGCAGATGAAGATGCAGCGGTACCCGCGCTGCTGCGCGACGATAGCCAGCCCGACGCCGGTGTTGCCCGACGTCGGCTCGACGATCGTGCCGCCGGGCAGGAGTTCGCCGGACTGCTCGGCGGCGTCGATCATCCGGACCGCGATGCGGTCCTTGACCGAGCCGCCGGGGTTGAAGTACTCCACCTTCGCCAGGACCAGCGGGCCGCCCTGCTGGTCCGGTTCCTGGCCGACGGACTGTCGCAGCCGGACCAGCGGGGTGTTGCCGATCAGCTCGACGACCGAATCGCTGTAATGCATGCCCCCACGCTATCGCCAGGAGCCGGGCCCCGATCGCACGTGCACCTGAGCGGTTGCCGGGCGAGCGGCAACCCGCGGGGGTCGCGTCCGTTACCTTGTCGTGATCTGCACCGAGCGGTCGCGGACAGTTCGCGGACAGGAAGCGACACCAGATGACGGACGCACTGACACCCCGCTCGTCGGGTCAGCACCGGACGGCACGCAGTCGTCCCGGCCGGGGCACCGTCGGCGCCCTTCGACTGCTGGGCAAGATCGTCGCTGCGCTCGTCTCCGCGTCGTTGCTGATCGGTGCCGGCTACTTCCGCCAGTCCTACACCTCGCTCGAGCGCGGTCTGCACCGTGTCTCGGTGGGTGGCCTCGGTCAACCCGCCCCGGTGGCGAAGGGCGCCCGTCCACAGCAGGTGGACGGCTCGGCTCAGAACCTGTTGGTCATCGGCGACGACGACCGCTCCGGGCTGAGCGCTCAGGAAAAGCGGGCTCTGCACGTCGGCGCCAACTCGCCGACGACCAGTACCGACACGCTGCTGATCGTGCACGTGCCGGCCAACGGCGCCAAGGCGACGCTCATCTCGATCCCCCGGGACAGCTACGTCCAGATCCCGGGCTTCAAGCCGGATAAGATCAACGCGGCCTACATCGACGGCGCCATGGAAGGCACCGACGGATTCCCGGTCACGGGCTCCTCCTCCACCGCGCAGCGGCAGGCCGCCGGGATCACCCTGCTCCTCCGGGTGCTCAAGAACCTCACCGGCCTGCAGATCGACCACTACGTCCTCGTCAACTTCCTGGGCTTCTACAACATCGCGAAGGCGATCAACGGAGTCACCGTCAACCTGTGCCGGGCGGTCAGCGACAGCAGGTCGGGTTTCGTCCAGACGAAGGGCGTGCACCACCTGACACCGGTGCAGGCGCTCGAGTTCGTACGTCAGCGGCACAACCTGAACGACGCTGCGGGCCGTGACCTCGGCGACCTGGGTCGCGAGGCACGCCAGCGCTACTTCCTCGCCGCCGCGTTCAGCAAGATCGAGACGGCCGGGACGCTGCTGGACCCGTCGAAGCTCAACGCGCTCGTCTCCGCGATCAAGAGCACGCTCACCATCGACGACGGGCTCAGTCTCACCAACCTCGCCCACCAGATGCTCGACCTCACGAGCCGCAACATCGTGGGTCAAACGATCCCCACCCAGGGTTCCCGGACGTTCCCGTTACCCGTCGGCGATGCGCTCATCGTCGACCCGGTCAAGGTCCAGAACCAGATCCAACGCTGGCTGCATCCGCCCCGTGCGGCGTCCCGGCCGACCGGGGGCGGATCCGCGAGCAGCTCGCCCACAACCGCCGCGCCCTCGACATCCGGCGCGGTGTCCGCCGCGCAGCACGGCTGCATCAACTGACGTCAGCGGGGTCGGGCAGATACCGCACCGGGGCACCCCGATACCGTCCATGACGTGTCGTCGCGCAGCCGTGTCCGCCGCCGCGCCGTGTACATCGGCGTTGGCGTCGGCTCGGCCACCGCCGGTGCCGCCGGCACGCTGATCGGGGTCCTGCACGCCGAGACCCGCCTGGCCCGACGTCGCATCCCCGAGGCCACCGAGCCGCCGCCCGTCTCGCACGACACCACCTGGGCGGCCGACGGCGTCGGAACCCGCCGCCCACCGATCCGCATCGTCATGCTGGGCGACTCGACAGCGGCCGGGTACGGCGCGCACCGCGACCGCGAGACGCCGGCCGCCCAGATCGCCCTCGGCATCTCCGAGGCCGCCCGCCGGCCGGTACACGTCACCAACGTGGCCGTCGTCGGGGCACAGTCCGCGCAGCTGCCCGCCCAGGTGGCGGCGCTGGGCCGAGCACGTCCCGAGCTCGCGGTCATCATGGTCGGCGCCAACGACGTCACGGCGCGCACGCCACCCGCCGTCGCCGTGCCGCACCTGGCCGAGGCAGTGCGCACCCTGGGCGAGATGGGGTGCGAGGTCGTGGTCGGCACCTGCCCCGACCTGGGCACCATCCGGCCGCTGGCCCAGCCGCTGCGCGCCTACGCGCGGCGGCTGTCGCGACAGATGGCCCGAGCGCAGACGGTCGCCGCGGTCGAGGCCGGCGGCCGCACGGTGTCGCTGGGCGACCTGCTCGGCCCGCTGTTCATGAAGGACCTGGGTTACTTCTCCGAGGACCTGTTCCATCCATCGGCGGCCGGATACGCCGAGGCCGCCCAGGCCGTGCTGCCCTCGGCGCTCGATGCGCTCGGGCTGCAGACGCGAACCCGCTCGGCCAGCGCGTTCACCACGCGGCGGGTGAAGCCGGTGGCCCGGGCCGCGGCGCAGGCCGCGGTGCGCCCCGGCAGCGAGGTCTCGGGTGCCGAGCGCTTCGGCCGCAGCGAGAACCGGCGCGGCGCCCTCGCGCAACTGCGCCGCCGGGTGCCCCGTGCCCGGCCGCGCTGGCGTCGACGCCGCGAGCCCGACCTCGCCTGACCGTGGCACGATCGGGGTCAGACCCCGCGTCGTCCCCACCCTGGAGGAGCCCCCATGCCCGATGCCGTCATCGTCGCGACCGCCCGCAGCCCTATCGGCCGCGCCGGTAAGGGCTCGCTGGTGAGCATGCGGCCCGACGACCTCGCCGCCCAGATGGTGCGGGCCGTGCTGGACAAGGTCCCCGAACTCGACGTCCACCAGCTCGACGACCTGATCATGGGCTGCGGCCAGCCCGGCGGTGAGTCCGGCTTCAACATCGGGCGCACCGTCGCCGTCCAGCTCGGTTACGACTTCCTGCCCGGCACGACCGTCAACCGCTACTGCTCCTCGTCGCTGCAGACGACCAGGATGGCCTTCCACGCGATCCGGGCCGGCGAGGGGCACGCGTTCGTCTCGGCCGGCGTCGAGACCGTTTCGCGGTTCAGCAAGGGCAGCGCCGACGGCTGGCCCGACACCCGCAACCCGCGCTACGACGAGGCGGCGGCCCGCACAAGCAAGGTGGCCGAGTCCGGGGCCGCCGAATGGCACGACCCGCGCAACGACGGGCAGCTGCCTGACGTCTACATCGCCATGGGTCAGACCGCCGAGAACGTCGCCCTGCTGTCCGACGTCAGCCGCGAGGACATGGACCACTTCGCGGTCCGCTCGCAGAACCTCGCCGAGGCCGCCCTCGAGTCCGGCTTCTGGGCGCGCGACATCACGCCGGTGACGCTGCCCGACGGCACGGTCGTGGCGAAGGACGACGGTCCGCGCGCCGGCGTCACCTACGAGGCGGTCGCGGGTCTCAAGCCGGTCTTCCGGCCCGACGGCCGCGTCACCGCCGGCAACTGCTGTGCCCTCAACGACGGCGCCGCGGCCCTCGTCGTGCTCAGCGACGAGAAGGCGTTCGAGCTGGGCATGACGCCGCTGGCGCGCATCGTCGCCACCGGGGTGTCCGGGCTGTCGCCGGAGATCATGGGCCTGGGCCCGGTCGAGGCGACCAGAAAGGCGCTCGCCGCGGCCGGCATGTCGATCGGTGACATCGACCTGGTCGAGATCAACGAGGCCTTCGCCGCGCAGGTGCTGGCCTCGCAGCGCGAACTCGACATCGACATCGACCGTCTCAACGTCAACGGCGGCGCTATCGCCGTCGGTCACCCGTTCGGGATGACCGGGGCACGCATCGCCAGCACGCTGATCAACTCCTTGAAGACTCACGACAAGCAGTTCGGGCTCGAAACGATGTGCGTCGGCGGCGGTCAGGGCATGGCCATGATCATCGAGCGGCTGGACTGAATCTCTTCGCTACACCGCGTAACCCCCACCGGGTGCCGTCGTTGGACCTGTCAGTCGGGTTCGGGCGTCGCGTGGGGAACGGCCGAGCGTGGCACCGGGCCGCACCCGCGAACGCACGCGTGCAGCGGCGGTGGACTGGTTGCTGGGGGAACCGGCGCGCCGCCGTCGCAGGGCGGTTCCAGGGCACGGACGACAGCAGGGGCGGGCCCGACGGGCCCGCCCCTGAGTCGTGCCGGTGCGTGTGCGTCGTACCGGTACCTGTG
>CAZZZE010000173.1:0-888 GCA_964658365.1 uncultured Jatrophihabitantaceae bacterium | reverse complement strand
CTCGCTGAAGACGCACGACAAGCAGTTCGGGCTCGAAACGATGTGCGTCGGCGGCGGGCAGGGGATGGCCATGATCATCGAGCGGCTCGACTGACCACGACCCAGGTCGTGATCCCCTGCGTTATCGGCGCAGGTTGCCCAGCAGGCGCAGGATCTCGAGGTAGAGCCAGACCAGCGTGACCGTGAGGCCGAAAGCGGCGTACCACGCCATCTTCTGCGGCGCACCGTTGCGGATGCCGCGCTCGATCATGTCGAAGTCCATCACGAGGTTCATGGCCGCGATCACGATGCAGGCCAGGCTGAACAGGATCGCGATCGGGCCGCCGGTGCGCAGGCCCAGACCACCGGGGGTGAACAGGTAGGCGACCAGGTTGACGAGCATCAATCCGAACACGCCGATGGTGGCGCCGACGACGATGCGGGTGAACCGGGGCGTGACGCGGATAGCGCCGATCTTGTAGACGAACAGCATGCCCGCCGCCACCATCGTCGTGCCGGCGACGGCCTGGATGACGATGCCGTCCCAGCGCTGCTCGAACACCCGGCTGATGGCCCCGAGGAAGACGCCCTCGAACGCCGAGTACAGCAGGGCGGTGCCGGCGTTGACCTTGGTCGTGAACGACATGTACAGACCCAGTGCGAGCCCGCCCATCGCGCCGATGACCAGGCCCGGCACGAACAGGGAGTCGGGCAGCGCGACCCAGGCGAGGGCGCCGGCGACGAAAATCGTGGCGAGCATCGCGGCCGTGCGCTGCACGACGTCGTCGAGCGTCATGAAACCCAGGCCCTGGCGGGGACCGGCGTACGCGGGCTGGTCGTACATGCCCTGCAGTTCGCCGGCGCTCGGCGCGGGGTAGTTGCCGCCGGACTCGCGGCCGAACCGGTTGA
>CAZZZE010000172.1:4976-6066 GCA_964658365.1 uncultured Jatrophihabitantaceae bacterium | reverse complement strand
TCCTCGTGCTCCTCGTTCGAGGTCTCGATGACGTCGGAGTACCCGTCCTCGACGAGCTGCTCGATCGCCAGCAGCCACTGCTGCTGGTGGTAGGTGTCGCGGGCCAGGTTGAAGCGCAGCATGTCCTTGACGCCCGGGTCGTCGGTCATGTTCATGACGCGGCTGGTCATCAGCCGGCTCTGCCCCTCGGCGGCGGCGTTGGAGCGGAAGTCGGTGAGCAGGTTGCCGCTGGCCACGATGTAACCGGTGTTCCACGGGACGCCGGCGCTGTCGCGCGGCACCGCACCGCCGCCGGTGGCGATGGCGTGCTGCGGGTTCATGCCGCCGATGACCGCGGCGAGCGCCGGGTTGGTGGCGACGGCCTTGGACGTGACCTCGCTCGGGGCGCCCTCGAGCAGCCGGGCGCACATCGTCGTCAGCATCTCGACGTGCCCGATCTCCTCGGTGCCGATGTCCATGATCAGGTCCTTGTACTTGCCGGGGATGCGGCAGTTCCAGCCCTGCCAGAGGTACTGCATCATCACGGTCATCTCGCCGAACTGGCCGCCGATGATCTCCTGCAATTTCGCGGCGAACAGCGCGTCGGCCTTCTCCGGCTTGGCGTGGTACTGCAGCTGCTGGGTGTGGAAGTACATGCGAACTCCTTCGGGTCGGTGCGTCGGTGATTGCCGGGATCCACGTAACCGGGGCCGTGTCACCCGTTCGTCTTCGTCGCCCGACCGCCCGCATGCCCTCGCCGTCACCCTCCGGCGCTCGCTGCCGTCACCGCCGCGTCACCGCCGACCGCACCCCGGTTAGCGGCCCGGCCCGGACGGTATGTCTGGGGTGCGGGTTGTCGCGCCGGAAAAAGAGCCGGTCACCTGACGCCCTCCCGCGGATCAGGTAGGTCACTGATGATGTCAGCGCTCGACGCTCCCACTTCGCGGCAATGCCGCCTCAGCCTGCTCGGCAGCTTCGCCCTCGACACCGGCCGGCAAGCGCTGGCCACCCGGGAGTCCGGCGCCAGGGTGCTGGCGTACCTCGCGGTCCATGGCAAGCACCGTCCGGTCAGCCGCACCACGCTTGCCGAGCGGCTCAACCCCGGCGACGG
>CAZZZE010000172.1:0-4876 GCA_964658365.1 uncultured Jatrophihabitantaceae bacterium | reverse complement strand
TGGGCCGACGACTGGCTGGTGCTCGAGCGCGAGTCCTACCGCCAGACCCGGCTGCACGCCCTCGAGCGGGCGAGCGCGGCCCTGTGCCGCAACGGCTCGCACGAGGCGGCGCTGCAGGCCGCGCTGACCGCCGTGGCCTGCGAGCCGCTGCGCGAGACCGCGCACCGGCGCGTGATCGAAGCGCACATGGCCGAGGGCAACAACGCCGAGGCGCTGCGGCAATACCAGACCTACCGGCGGTTGCTGCGCGCGGAACTCGGCCTCGCGCCGACCGCCGCGATCCGTGCCGTCGTCGCCCCCCTGCTCGGTCGACCCCTCGATGCAGCAGGCAGCCCGAAGGAGCCACGATGACCGATGCACTGGTATCCCCGCTCGACGGGGCAGGCGGCGCCCGCGACTCCGGGTTGCTGATCCGCGTGTGGGCCGAGCCGGACGACCCGCACACCGTGCGCGCCCGCTGCCTGAGCTTCGAGGGCGACGCCGAGCCCTCGACCTGGGTGACGGCTGCGGGCGAGGCCGATGTGCTCAACGCGGTCGAGCAGTGGGTGCGCTCGCGGCTGCGCAGCCTGCCCGCGCCGGGTCCGGTCCGATGACCGCCCTCGCCGATGTACCGGTTCCCGCCGCGGCACATGCCCTGCGGCGGTCGCCCGGTCGCGCCCGTATCGCCTTGCCGCTGGCGACGATGGGTCCCGCGTTCGTCGCCGGCATCGCCTACGTCGACCCGGGCAACGTGGCCACCAACTTCGAGGCCGGCGCCCGCTTCGGTTACGGGCTGCTGTGGGTGGTCGTGGCCGCGAACCTGATCGCCGTGCTCATGCAGTCACTCGCGGCCAAGCTCGGGCTGGCCAGCGGCCTGAGCCTCGCCGAAGCTACCCGGCTGCGGTTCCGCCCACGGACGGTGCGCCTGTTGTGGCTGGAGGCAGAAACCGTCGCGATCGCGACCGACGTCGCCGAGATCGTCGGCGGCGCGATCGCGCTGAACCTGCTCTTCGGCGTGCCGCTGGTGGGCGGCGCGCTGATCACCGGCTGCGCGGCCTGCGCGCTGTTGGCCCTGCGCGACGCGGGGCGCCGGCTGTTCGAGTCGGCGGTGATCGTGCTGTTCGTCGTGATCGCCGTCGGCTTCTGCTACACGGCGCTGGCCGCTGCCCCGGATCACGCGCAGCTGCTGCGCGGCCTGCAGCCGGGCTTCGCCGACCGCAACGCCGCCGTGCTCGCCACGGCGATCGTCGGCGCGACGGTGATGCCGCACGCGCTGTACGTGCACTCGGCCCTCACCCGCGGGACGCTCGGCGCCCGGACGCGGCCGCCACGCTCAGCGCTACGGATGCAGCGCATCGACATCGGCCTCGCGATGAGCACCGCGGGCCTGGTCAACGTCGCAATGCTGGTGACGGCCGCGGCCGCGCTGCCGAACGTCGGCGGCGGCATCCCCGGCTTCCACGCCGGGCTCGGCCGCGCGCTCGGCGGCACGGCGGCGCTGCTGTTCGTCCTGGCGCTGCTGGCCTCGGGTCTCGCATCGTCTGGCGTCGGGACCTACGCCGGTGAGGAGATCATGGCCGGCCACCTGGAGCGGCGCGTCCCGCGGTTCGTGCGTCGCGGCGTCACGATCGCCCCGTGCCTCGCCCTGCTCTCGTGCGGGGTGTCGGCCACCGACGCGCTGGTGCTGTCGCAACTCGTGCTCGGGCTCGGCGTGCCGATCGCGCTGGCCACCCTGCTGATCCTCACCCGCGACGGCGCTGTCATGGGCGACATGGTGAACCGCCGGATGACGACGGTGCTCGCCGCCTCCTGTGCCTGCGCGGTGGCCGCGATCGGCGCGTATTCACTGGTCACGACGTTCGGCTGAGCAGTCACGACGGGGTCGAAGTGATCACCCTTATGGGCTGTCATCCCGATGATCTATCCGATCGGGACGATGTCCTGCGCACCCAGCCGCGCGGCGTCGGCGGTGGCGTCGTCGGGCTGCTGCTGCGAGGCCCGCTCGGCCTCGACGCGGGCGAGGTAGTGCGACACCTCGCGCTCGATCTGCTCGGGGCTCCAGCCCAGCAGCGGCGCCATCAAATCGGCGACGAGCTGTGCGGCGGCCGTACCGCGGTCCCAGGTCTCGATCGAGGCACGGGTGCGCCGGGCCAGCACGTCGTCGAGGTGTCGCGCGCCCTCGTGACTGACCGCGTAGGGCACCTCTGCACGCAGGTAGTCGTCGGCGCCGGGCAACGGCTCGGCGAGTGAGCGGTCGCCGGCGATGAGCGCCAGGACCTCCTTCACCATCGAGCCGTAGCGGTGCAGCAGGTGCTCGATGCGGACCACGTTGAGCTCGTACTCCTCGGCGAGCGCGTGGCGGCTGTTCCATATCGCCGGCCAGCCGTCGGAACCGACGAGCGGGACGTCCTCGGTGCACGACCCGGGCACCCGGGCGTCGAGCGAGCGGACGGCCTCGTCGACGGCGTCCTTGGCCATGACCCGATAGGTCGTGTACTTGCCGCCGGCCACGACGACGAGCCCCGGTGCCGGGTGCCCGACCACGTGCTCGCGCGACAGCTTCGACGTCGACTCGCTCTCGCCGGTGAGCAGCGGGCGCAGACCCGCGTACACGCCCTCGACGTCGGCGGCGGTGAGCGGCGAACGCAGCACCGAGTTGACGTGTTCGAGCACGTAGTCGATGTCCGACGAACTCGCGGCTGGGTGCGCCTTGTCCAGGTCCCAGTCGGTGTCGGTCGTGCCGATGATCCAGTGCCGGCCCCACGGGATGACGAACAGCACCGACTTCTCGGTGCGCAGGATCAGGCCGGTGTCGAGCTGCAGCCGGTCGCGCGGGACGACGAGGTGCACGCCCTTGGACGCGCGCACGTGGAACTGCCCGCGGGTGTCGGCCATGGCCTGCGTGTCGTCGGTCCACACGCCGGTGGCGTTGATGACCTGCTTGGCCGAGACGAGGAACTCCTCGCCCGTCTCGAGGTCGACGACGTTCGCGCCGATGACGTGCTCACCGGCGCGGTCGAAGCGGGTGACGCGAGCGCGGTTGGCGACGAGCGCGCCGTACGTGGCGGCCGTGCGCACGATCGTCATGGTGTGCCGGGCATCGTCGACCTGCGCGTCGGAGTACTGCACCGCCCCGACCAGGGCGTCGTCGCGCAGCGCCGGCGCGATCCGCAGCGCTTGCTTCTTGCTCAGGTGCTTGTGCAGCTGCAGGCCCATCCGGTTGCCGGACGTCGCGGCCATGAGGTCGTAGAGCGCGATGCCGGCGCCGACGTAGGGCCGTTCCCAGACGCGGTGCTTGAGCGGGTAGAGGAAGCGCACCGGCTGCACGAGGTAGGGCGCCAGCGTGCCCAGCGAGAGCCCACGTTCGCGCAGCGCCTCACGCACGAGCGCGAAGTCGAGCATCTCGAGGTAGCGCAGGCCGCCGTGCATGAGCTTCGACGAGCGCGAGGACGTGCCACTGGCCCAGTCCCGGGCCTCGAGGAGCCCGACCGTCAACCCCCGGGTCGCGGCATCGAGGGCCGCGCCGGCACCCACCACTCCGCCGCCGACGACGAGGATGTCGAGCTGCGGCCCGTCCCGCAATTGCTGCAGCGCGGCGCTCCGGTTCTGCGGGGACAGCGCCACTGGTTGCACCTGGTGCTCCTTCGACTCACTCGTCGTCTACCCAGTCCAACGTGCGCTCGACTGCTTTCTTCCATCCGCGGTAGCCCTTCTCCCGCTGCTCGTCGCTCCACGTCGGGTCCCAGCGCTTGTCCTGTTTCCAGTGTTCGCGCAGCTCGTCGGTGGTGTCCCAGAAGCCGACCGCGAGCCCCGCCGCGTAGGCCGCGCCGAGGGCGGTGGTCTCGGCGACGACCGGGCGCGAGACGGGGACGTTGAGGATGTCGGCCTGCAGCTGCATGCACAGGTCGTTGGCCGTCACGCCACCGTCGACCTTGAGCACCTCGAGCGTCACCCCTGAGTCGGCGGTCATGGCGTCGGAGACGTCGCGCGACTGGTAGCAGATTGACTCGAGCGTCGCCCTTGCCAGGTGGGCGTTGGTGTTGAACCGCGACAGCCCGACGACCGCCCCGCGGGCGTCGCTGCGCCAGTACGGCGCGAACAACCCGGAGAACGCGGGGACGAAGTACACCCCGCCGTTGTCGTCGACCTGGCGCGCAAGGCCCTCGATCTCGGACGCGCCGCTGATGATGCCGAGCTGGTCGCGCAGCCACTGCACGGCCGAGCCGGTGACCGCGATCGAACCCTCGAGCGCGTACACCGGGTCGGCGTCGCCGAAGCGGTAGCAGACGGTGGTCAACAGCCCGTGCTCGGAACGCACGATCTCGGTGCCGGTGTTGAGCAGCAGGAAGTTGCCGGTGCCGTAGGTGTTCTTGCCCTCGCCGGGTGCGAAGCAGACCTGGCCGACCATCGCCGCGTGCTGATCGCCGAGGGCGGCGGTGATGCGGACGCCCTCGAGTTCGATGGGCCGCGTGATCTCGCCGAACGCCTCGGGATCGGAGGACGACACGATCTCGGGCAGCATCTGCGTCGGGATGTCGAGCAAGCCGATGAGCTCGTCGTCCCACTGCAGCGTCTCGAGGTCCATGAGCATGGTGCGGCTGGCGTTGGTGACGTCGGTGACGTGCCGGCCGCCGTTGCGTCCGCCCGTCAGGTTCCAGATCACCCACGAGTCGGTCGTACCGAAGATCGCGTCACCCTTCTCGGCGGCGTCGCGCACCCCGTCGACGTTGTCCAGGATCCACTTGATCTTGCTGCCGGCGAAGTAGGGCGCGGGCTGCATCCCGGCCTTGTGCTTGATCGTCTCGGCGTGGCCGGCCTTCTCGAGGGCGGCGATGATCGGGGCGGTGCGGGTGTCCTGCCAGACGATCGCGTTGTAGTAGGGCCGGCCGGTGTTGCG
>CAZZZE010000171.1:0-6067 GCA_964658365.1 uncultured Jatrophihabitantaceae bacterium | reverse complement strand
GCCGCCGGCCGCCGCCACCGCGGCGCCGAGCACGAGCGGATGGTGCGGGGCGGTCGTGTCCCACGGCGGGTCGAAGCCGGGCAGCGTCGCCCGGACCAGGCGCATGAGCCCGCGGCCGAGTTGCCGGCTCGCGGACCGGGTGGCCACCGAGGGCGTGCGGGCGTCGAACTCGGCGTCGAGCTCGGCCCAACCGTCGGTGCCGTCCGTGGCGTGGTGCCACGCGGCGGCGGCGAAGGCGGCGTTGACCCGGCCGGACGTCTGCAGCCGGGTGTGACAGAACGCCTCGACGTCACCCGTGCTGTGCACGAGCCCGGCCCCGATCGCGGCCTCCATGCCGGCCGAGTGGTTGTGCCCGCCCGCGGGGGAGCGGGAGTCGAGCAGCAACAGCAGCAGCGCGTTCATCAGAACAGGAAGTAGCGCTGGGCCATGGGCAGCTCGGTGGCCGGCTGCTGCTCGATGAGCTCGCCGTCGACGTGCACCGCGAAGGTCTCGCTGTCGACCTCGATGCTGGGCAGCGCGTCGTTCTCGGGCAGGTCGGCCTTGGTGAGCCGGGAGACGTCGTCTGTGGCGACGAGCGGACGGTCGGACTCCCACCGCTCGCCGAGCCCCGCCTCGAGCGCGGCCGGCGCGACGAACGAGCGGCCGAGCAACGCGGGCAGCGACCCGAATGCGCCGAACATCGGGCGCGGCAGCTGCGGCTGCGGCGTCGGGATGGAGGCGTTCGCGTCGCCCATGTTCCCCCAGGCGATGACGCCGGATTTCAGCACGACGTGCGGCCGGACGCCGAAGAAGGCCGGCTCCCAGAGCACGAGGTCGGCCAGCTTGCCGACCTCGACCGAGCCGATCTCCGAGGCCAGCCCGTGGGTGACGGCCGGGGCGATCGTGTACTTGGCGACGTAGCGGCGCGCGCGATGGTTGTCGGCCGCCCCGTCACCCGGCAGCGAGCCGCGCCGGCGCTTCATGGCGTGCGCGGTCTGCCAGGTGCGGATGATCGTCTCGCCGATGCGCCCCATGGCCTGGCTGTCCGAGCCGATCATCGAGATCGCGCCGAGGTCGTGCAGAACGTCCTCTGCGGCCATCGTCGACGGCCGGATGCGCGATTCGGCGAACGCGAGATCCTCGGGGATCGACGGCTTGAGGTGGTGGCAGACCATCAGCATGTCGAGGTGCTCGTCGAGGGTGTTGACGGTGTGCGGCCGCGTCGGGTTCGTCGAGGACGGCAGCACGTTCGCGTACGCGGCGATGCGGATGATGTCCGGAGCGTGCCCGCCTCCCGCGCCCTCGGTGTGATACGTGTGGATCGGCCGGCCGCCGATCGCGGCGAGCGTCGATTCGAGGTAGCCGGCCTCGTTCAGGGTGTCGGTGTGGATGGCGGTCTGCACGCCGGCCGCGACCCCGACCGACAGGCAGGCGTCGATCGCCGCGGGCGTGGTGCCCCAGTCCTCGTGCAGCTTGAACCCCCCGGCGCCGGCGCGCAGCTGCTCCCACAGCCCCTCTTCCGACACCGTGTTGCCCTTGCCGAGCAGCACGACGTTCACCGGCCAGGCCGTGGTGGCCCGCAGCATCGCGTCGAGCCAGAACGCCCCGGGCGTCACCGTCGTGGCCTTGGTGCCGTCGGCCGGCCCGGTCCCGCCACCGATCAGGGTGGTGATGCCCGACGCCAGCGCCACCGGGATCTGCTGCGGCGCGATCAGGTGGACGTGGCTGTCGACGCCGCCGGCGGTCAGGATCATGCCGTTGCCGGCCAGGATCTCCGTCGACGGCCCGATCACCAGCTCGGGCGTCACGCCGTCCATCGTGTCGGGGTTGCCGGCCTTGCCGAGCGAGACGATCCGACCGTCGCGCACGCCGACGTCGGCCTTGATCACGCCCCAGTGATCGAGCACGACGACGCCGGTGATGACGAGATCCGGCGTGCCGGACGCGCGGGTCGCGACCGACTGGCCCATCGACTCGCGGATGACCTTGCCACCGCCGAAGACCGCCTCCTCGCCCGCGCGGCCGGGGCCGCCGGCGCGGTCCTCGGTGACCTCGATGAGCAGGTCGGTGTCGGCCAGCCGCACCCGGTCGCCGACGGTCGGGCCGTACAGCGCGGCGTAGCGGGCGCGGGAGATCTCAGCCATCGGCCGATTCCCCACGCAGGCCACGCACTATTGCCGCTCCCGCCAGTGGCACCAGGGCGACGTCCATCGAAAGCCCGGGCTCGAAACGCACCGACGTACCCGCAGGTATGTCAAGACGCATTCCGCGCGCTGCAGCCCGGTCGAAGGACAGTGCCGGGTTCGCCTGCGCGATGGCGTAGTGCGAGCCGACCTGGACGGGCCGGTCGCCGGTGTTCTCGATGACCATGGCCAACGGTTCGTGGCCGGCGTTCAGCGTGATCGAATCGTCCGGGGTGATCACCTCACCGGGAATCATGCGATCGGTCCGTGGACGGTGACCAGCTTGGTGCCGTCGGGGAACGTCGCCTCGACCTGGACCGATTCGATCATCTCGGGCACGCCGTCCATGACGTCGTCGCGGGTGAGCACCGAGCGTCCGGCAGACATCAGCTCGGCGACCGTGCGGCCGTCGCGGGCACCCTCGAGCACGAACGAGGTGATGATCGCGACGGCCTCGGGATAGTTCAGCTGCAGGCCGCGGTCGCGCCGGCGCTGGGCGACGTCGGCGGCGTAGCTGATCATCAACCGTTCCTGCTCGTGCTCGGACAGCCTCATGCGACGCACCGTATTCCAGCGCCGTTTCCGATCCGTGAACCATGCCGTCCCGCGCGCTCGTTACAGTCGAGCGGATGACCGACGTGCAGCCGCAAGAGACGTTGTGGATCGAGCTCGAGGGCGCCGACAACGTCCGTGACGTCGGCGGGCTGCCGACGGTCGACGGTCGTCGCACCCGGCCCGGGGTGCTTATCCGCTCCGACAACCTGCAGGTGCTCAGCGAGTCCGACGTCCGCCTGCTCGTCGACGTCGTCGGGGTGCGCAAGATCGCCGACCTGCGCACCGACGTCGAGGTCAGTACCGAGGGCCCGGGGCCGATGACCCGGGAGCCGAAGGTCGAGGTCGCCCACCTGTCGCTGCTGGCCGAGGCCGGCGAGCAGACCGACGTCGCGGCGGCCGAGGACGACGACGCGCCGGTGATCCTGCCGTGGCAGACCCGCGACGCCGAGCTCAGCGAGGACGAGCGCCGGCAGGGTGCCTCGGCGGTGTACCTGCGCTACCTGACCGAGCGGCCCGACTCGATCGTCGCCGCCCTGCGCCTGATCGCGCACGGCGAGGGCGCGACGATCGTGCACTGCGCCGCCGGCAAGGACCGCACGGGAACGGTGATCGCGCTGGCCCTCGACCACGTCGGGGTCGGCCGCGACGTCATCGCCGCGGACTACGCGCTGAGCGCCGAGCGCGTGCCCCGCATCTTCGCCCGACTCGCCCAGCGACGTACGTACGCCAACGAGATCGACGTCGACGCCGACATCGACCGGCACAAGCCCAAGGCCAAGACGATCTCAGCGCTGTTCACCGGCATCGACGAGACCTACGGCGGCACCGAGGCGTGGCTGCGCTCGCACGGCTGGACCGACGAGGACGCCGCCGCGCTGCGCGCCACCCTCTTGGGGTGAGGCCTCACGCCGCCTGCTGCACGTGGCGCAGGCGCTGCAGGATCAGCTGCAGCGCGTCGTGGCGACGCTCGCCGGGATCGCGCTCGACATACGTGCCGGCTTCCATGGCCAGGGCGTCGGCGACGAGCAGCTCGGCCTCGGCACGCAACAGCGCTCGCATCAGCGGGCCCTGCGCTTCGAGCGCGAGCTCGACGTCCGCGTCGCGCCGGCGCAGATCGCAGCGCTGCAGCTCGCGCAGCAGGGATTCGGGTAGTTCTCGCAGCACCAGATTCGTCATGCCGCGCACGCTAGGAGCACCCTCCGACACAATCCCGGCACCAGGTACGAGGGCGCCCCGTCCGCCCCACCGGAGGTCGGTCGGGAGGACACGTCGGGCATGATCGGGCAGCGTGACGGTTCTCGGTCGCGAGCGTGAGGACGAGCTGCTGCGCGCCGCCCTGGACGCCGGTGCCCACGTCGTCCTCGAGGGCCCACCGGGCACCGGGAAGTCCACGCTGCTGCGCGCGGTGGCCGGCGGCCGTGACGTCCCGTTCTTCCTCGTCGAGGGCAACGCCGAGCTGACTCCCGCGCGCCTGGTCGGGCATTTCGACCCGGCGCAGGTGCTGGCCAAGGGCTACGTGCCGGACATCTTCGTCGACGGCCCGCTCGTCGACGCGCTACGCACCGGTGGGCTGCTCTACGTCGAGGAGATCAACCGGGTTCCCGAGGAGACGCTCAACGTCCTGATCACCGTGATGTCCGAGGGCGAGCTCGCCGTACCCCGGCTCGGGGTGATCGCGGCCGAGCCGGGCTTCCGCCTCGTCGCGGCGATGAACCCGTTCGACGCGGTGGGCACGGCGCGCATCTCGGCCGCGGTGTACGACCGCACCTGCCGCATCGCCATGGACTACCAGTCGGCGGCCACCGAGGCGGGCATCGTCGCGCTGCGCGAGCCCGACGACGTCGACCCGGCGTGGCGCGAGCGCGTCGTCGAGCTGGTCCGGCGCACCCGCGCGCACGACGACATCCGCGTCGGGTCGTCGGTGCGCGGTGCCATCGACCTCGTCGGCATCGCGGCGCGGCTCGGTGTGAGTCGTGGCGTGCCGGCCACCGACTGGCACGTCGGGCTCGATGCAGCGCTCGTCGCGCTGTCCGGCCGGGTGCGGCTGCTCGAGTCGTGCACGCGCACGGCCGAGCAGGTCGTGCGCGAGCTCTACGAGGGTGTGTTCGGCCGTGAGCCCGCGCGGGACACCGACGACGGGGGAGCCACCCCGCCGGGGGAAGCCTGAGCCCGCCGCCGGCGGGCAACCAGCGACAGCGCCGGCACGCGCGGCCGGACAGTCGCACGACCTCCCGGTCGCAGCTGGCCAACAACCCGGCGTTCGCCGAGCTGTCGCCGCAGGTCGGGCAGCTCGACGAGGACGCGTTGGCCCGCCAACTCGAGGCCGACCCGGACGCCGCGCTCGCCCTGCTCGCCGAGTTGACCACGGCCACCGACGAAGCCCTGCGAACGCGTGCCCGCCGCCTCGCCGCCCGCATCGTGCTCGACCGCACCCGCACGGGTCGCACGCTGCTGCGCGGCACGGGCCGCCCGCGGATCGTCCCGGCCAGTCGGGGTGGCGACCTCGACCTCGATGCCAGCTTCGACGCCGTGATCGGCGCCCGTGCCGAGGCCCGCGCTCCGCATCTCGACGACCTGCTGGCACGCGACTGGGGACGTCCCGAGCTCGCGCTGTGCCTGCTCGTCGACGACTCGGGCTCGATGACCGGCGCGCGGCTCGCCCGGGCGGCGATGATCGCCGCCGCGTGCGCGCTGCGGGCGCCCGCCGAGCACGCGGTCCTGGCCTTCGCCCGCGACGTCCGCCCGCTGCGCCGCGTCACCGAGACACTGCCGCCCGAGACGGTTGTCGAGCGGGTGCTGCGCCTGCGCGGGCACGGCATCACCGCGCTGGCCTCGGCGCTGGCGGCGGGCGCCGAGACGCTCGCCGCGACCCGCGCGACCCGTCGGGTCCTGGTGCTGCTCTCGGACTGCCGGGCGACCGACGAGCAGGACCCGGTGCCGGTGGCCGCGGCGATCCCCGAGCTCGTCATCCTCGCGCCGGGCAACGACAGCGAGGCCGCTGCCGCGCTGGCCGCGGCGTCGGGTGCCCGCTGGGGCGCGTTCGACCACGTCGACGCGGCGCCGGCGTTGCTGGCGCAGTTACTGACCTGAGCGGGTGGCGTGCCGGCCGTAGTGCAGGCCGACCACGGCCTCGTGCACCTCGACGGCGGTGAGCGGTCGCCCGGGCAGCGGCGGGCCGCCGGGGCGCAGCGCGAACAGCAGCGTAGGCAGGTAGCGGCGCCAGAGCTCCGGCGCGACGTCGCCGCCGAGGTCTGCGGCGTGGCACAGCATCATCAGCACCGCGCCGACGTCGCCGGCCTCGGCGTCGGGGCGCGCGGCGCCGGCCTGCTGCGCACGGGCGAGCAGGCAGG
>CAZZZE010000170.1:5764-6110 GCA_964658365.1 uncultured Jatrophihabitantaceae bacterium | reverse complement strand
ATCGTCGACCTGATGTACGAGGGCGGCATCGCCAAGCAGCGCTGGTCGATCTCCGACACCGCCGAGTACGGCGACTACGTCTCCGGCCCGCGGGTCATCGACGACCACGTCAAGCAGAACATGCAGGCCGTGCTCCGTGACATCCAGGACGGTACGTTCGCGGCGCGCTTCATCGCCGATCAGGACGCCGGTGCGCCGGAGTTCAAGGCGCTGCGGGCCAAGGGCGAGCAGCACCCGATCGAGACCACCGGGCGCAAGCTGCGCGGCCTGATGAGCTGGGTGTCCTCCGACGACGACTACGTCGAGGGCACCGCAGCCCGCTGACCACCGCTTCCCCGAGTTGTCC
>CAZZZE010000170.1:0-5754 GCA_964658365.1 uncultured Jatrophihabitantaceae bacterium | reverse complement strand
GGGGGGCGCGGACAACTCGGGGGTCAGGCGAGTGAGCGGCGCAGGAAGTCCAGCTGCAGCAGCAGCAGGTTCTCGGCCACCACCTCGTCACCGGCCAGGTGCGTGATACCCGACAGCGGCAGCACCTCGTGCGTGCGCCCGGCGGCGAGCAGCGCGGTGGACAGCCGCAGCGAGTGCGCCACGTAGACGTTGTCGTCGGCCAGCCCGTGGATGATCATCAGCGGCCGTCGCAGCCCGGCCGCCAGCGGGATGAGGCTGTTCGCCTCGTACACGTCGTCGTCGGTGGACGGGTGGCCGAGGTAGCGCTCGCTGTAGCAGGTGTCGTAGAGCCGCTCGTCGGTCGTCGGCGCGCCCGCGACGGCGGCGTGGAAGACGTCCGGATGGCGCAGCACGCACAGCGCGGCCAGGTAACCGCCGAACGACCAGCCGCGTACCGCGACCCGCGTGGTGTCGACGTCGTCGGGATACAGCGCAGCGACGCGCTGCACCGCCGCGGCCTGGTCGTCGGCGGTGCCCGCGCGGTCGTGCTTCGCCAACCGCTCCCACACCGGTCCGCGGCCGGGGGTTCCGCGGCCGTCGGCGACCACGACCACGAACCCCTGATCGGCGAACCATTGCGAGATCGCGTACGCCCGGCCGGCGTTGACGACCCGCTGACCGTGCGGTCCGCCGTAGGGGTCGAGCAGCATCGGCAACCGCCGCGAGCCCCGTTCGTGACCGGTCGGGAACAGCACGGCGATCGCGCTCTCGCCGGCGCCCGCCTCGAGCGTGTGGACGGCGGGCTGCACCGGCGCCGGCTCGGCCACGGACGCGACCGTCGTGTCGACGCCCTCGCGTCGGACTCGCGTCGCTGTCGCGGTGCTCGCGAGGTCCTGCTGCGCGCACACGAGCGTCCCGCCGGCGTAGGCGCCCCCGGCCACGCCGGCCGGGTCGCTGAGCAGCTCGACGCTCGCGTCGAAACCGAGGCGGGCGAGCGCGATCGAGCCGAGCCGGGGCACAATCTGGGCGATGACCGCGTCGGCCTCGACGGCCAGGACGCTGCCGATCAACACGTTCGGCGGCGTCACCGCGTCGTCGTCGAGGTAGAGCCGGCGCGTGTCGCCCACGTCCATCGCGTGCAGCAGCCGGCCGTCGGCGAGGACCCGCGGCGTCCCGGGCAGCAGCTCGACCCAGGCGTCGTCGGTCACCACCCGGAGCAGGGTCGTGGACCCAGTCGAGGTGTCGACAGCTCGGTACTCGAGCCGTCGCTGATCCCGGCTGAGCAGGGTCAGCACCGGCCGCGCACCGCTCCACTCGACGTGCACCAGGTACTCGAGCACCTGGCCGTCCAGTGCGGTGTCGGAGCGCCACCCGACGTCGACGCGCGCGCCCTCGTCGGTGACGACCGACAGTCCGACCACGGCGTTCGCGGTGCCGGCTTGCGGGTACCGCACCCGCGTGGGCTCACGCTCGGGGAACGCCGGGTCGCTGACGTGCCACACCGATACCGGCGTCTCGTCGTAGCGCTCGACCAGCACAGCCCGGCCGTCCGGTGCCCACCAGTACCCGGTGCCGCGATCGAGCTCCTCCCCGGCGATGAACTCGGCCTGGCCCCACACCACCTCCGCGGGCTCGTCGGGTTCGGGGCCGACCAGCTCACGGTCGGTGCCGTCGGCCACGGTCACGACCCGCAGCGAGCGCCCACCGGCATACGCGACCTGCCGGCCCGTGGGGTCGAGCTGCGGGTCGAAGACCGGCTGCACCGTCGACAGTTCGCGCACGCGGCCGGCGGCGACGTCGACGACGAACAACCGCGACGACAGCGCGAACGCGGCGAGTGCGACGTCGTGATCGGTGCTGAACGACACGATGCCCGAGCCGGCGATGCGCAGCCGCTCGCGACGAACCCGTTCGGCCGCGGTCAGCTGCTCGTCCTCGCTGAGCAACGCGACCGGGTCGGCCAGCAGCGTCTCGTGGCCCGTCGCGACGTCGAGGCGCCACAGCGCGCCCGCGCCGGAGGTGCCGGACGCGGTGCGCAGGAACAGCACCCGCGCACCATCGGGGCTCACGACGAAGGAGTTCGGCAGGCCGCGGCGGAAGTTGCCGGTGCGGGCGGCGAGGCGGGGCAGCGATTCGGTCATGCCCCATCCTGACACCCTCGCTGCCGTCCCATTGCGCGGGACGCGGTGACCACCTGGTGAGAGCGTTGGCTAGGGTGGTCGGCATGCAGCTTGCGGTCATCCCCGGCGACGGGATCGGTATCGAGGTCACCGACCAGGCGCTGCGCGTCCTCGACGCGGTGCTGCCCGGCGTCGAGCCGACGACCTACGACCTCGGTGCCGCACGCTGGCACCGCACGGGTGAGGTGCTGCCCGACTCCGTGCTCGAGGAGATCCGCGGCCACGACGCGATCCTGCTCGGCGCGGTGGGCGATCCGTCCGTCCCGTCCGGGGTGCTCGAGCGCGGCCTGCTGCTGAAGTTGCGCTTCGCCCTCGATCACTACGTCAACCTGCGCCCGGCCAAGCTCTACCCGGGGGTGACGGCGCCCCTGGCCGGTGAGCCGGCGATCGACTTCGTCGTCGTCCGTGAGGGCACCGAGGGCCCGTACGCCGGCAACGGGGGAGTCCTGCGCAAGGGCAGCCCGCAGGAGATCGCCACCGAGGTCAGCGTCAACACCCGCTTCGGCGCCGAGCGCGTGATCCGCGACGCATTCGCGCGCGCGCAGGCTCGGCCGCGCAAGCACCTGACGCTCGTGCACAAGAACAACGTCCTGACCAACGCCGGCGACCTGTGGTTCCGCACGGTGCAGGAGGTCGGCGCGGGGTTCCCGGAGGTCACGGTGGCCTACAACCACGTCGACGCCGCGACGATCTACCTCGTCACCGATCCGGGCCGCTACGACGTCATCGTCACCGACAACCTGTTCGGCGACATCATCACCGACCTCGCAGCCGCGATCGCCGGCGGCATCGGCCTGGCCGCCAGCGGCAACCTGGACCCCTCGCACACCAACCCGTCGATGTTCGAGCCCGTGCACGGCTCGGCGCCCGACATCGCCGGGCAGGGCCTGGCCGACCCGACGGCCGCCGTCCTGTCGGTGTCGATGCTGCTCGCGCACGTCGGCGAGCCGGCGGCCGCAGCGAAGGTCGAATCCGCCGTCGCCGCCGACCTGGCGAGCCGTGACCCTAAGCAGCCGGGCAGCACCGCCGAGATCGGCGAGCGGTTGCTCAAGGCAGTCGGGTGACGCCGCCCGACGTGGTGTGGCACACTCGAGGCGTGCAGTTCCAGCTCATCATCAGTTAGCGCGTCGGTACCGGCTCCACACCGACGCGCTCAGCCCTTCGCCTCCTGGCGGAGGGTTTTTTGTTGCCCGCGACATCCCGCTGCGAGAAGAGACAGGCCATGCAGACCGACGACTTCCACGTCTTCGACACCACGCTGCGCGATGGGGCGCAGCGCGAGGGCATCACCTACTCGGTGGCCGACAAGCTCGCGGTGGCCCGGCTGCTCGACCAGGTCGGCGTCGGTTTCATCGAGGGCGGCTGGCCCGGCGCGATGCCGAAGGACACCGAGTTCTTCGCCCGCGCGGCGGCCGGCGAGCTCGAGCTCAAGCACGCGACGCTGGTGGCCTTCGGCGCGACCCGCAAGGCCGGCGTCCGGGTCGAGGACGACGCCCAGGTGCGGGCGCTGCTTGACTCGCAGGCCCCGGTCGTGACGCTTGTCGCGAAGTCCGACGTGTGGCACGTCGAGCGGGCGCTGCGCACCAGCCAGGAGGAGAACCTGGCGATGGTCGCCGACACGGTGGCCTTTCTCGTCGGCGCGGGCCGGCGGGTCTTCCTCGACTGCGAGCACTTCTTCGACGGCTACAAACACAACCCCGACTACGGCGTCCGAGTGCTGGATGCCGCCGCCTCCGCGGGAGCGGACGTCGGGGTGCTGTGCGACACGAACGGCGGGATGCTGCCCATGGGCGTCCATGACGTCGTGTCGGACGTGCGTCGTCGCGCCGGCATCCGGCTCGGAATCCACACCCAGGACGACACGGGTTGCGCAGTGGCCAACACCCTGGCCGCCGTGGATGCCGGCGCGACGCACGCACAGGGCACGGCCAACGGCTACGGCGAGCGCGCCGGCAACGCGAACCTGTTCTCGGTGATCGGCGGGTTGGTGACCAAGATGGGCCTCGACGTCCTGCCCGAGGGCTGTCTCGGCGAGATCTCGCGCGTCTCGCACGCGATCGCCGAGATCGCCAACCTGACCCAGGACACCCACGCCCCCTACGTCGGTGCGGCGGCGTTCGCGCACAAGGCGGGGCTGCACGCGTCGGCGATCAAGGTCTCGCCCGAGCTCTACAACCACCTCGACCCGGCCGTGGTCGGCAACGACCAGCGCATCCTCATCACCGAGATGGCCGGCCGGGCGTCGGTCGAGCTCAAGGCCAGGGAGCTCGGCGTCGACGTCTCGCACGCACCCGAGGTGGTGGCGCGCGTCGTCGAGACGGTCAAGCAGCGCGAGGCCGACGGTTGGTCCTACGAGGCCGCCGACGCCTCCTTCGAGCTGCTGCTGCGCGACGAGCTGGCCGGGCCGGATGCGGTTGCACCCTTTGCGGTCGAGTCCTACCGGGTCATCACCGACAGCCGGGCCGACGGCGGCACGGTCAGCGAGGCGACCGTGCGCCTGACTGCCGGCGGCACGCGGGTGATCTCCACCGAGGAGGGCAACGGACCCGTCAACGCACTCGACCGCGCGTTGCGCAAGGCGCTCGAACGCACCTACCCGCAGCTGGCCAAGATCGAGCTTATCGACTACAAGGTGCGCATCATGGCCGGCCGGCACGGCACCGACGCCGTCACCCGCGTGCTCATCGAGACCTCCGATCGCGAACGCGAGTGGACCACGGTCGGCGTGCACGGCAACGTCCTCGAGGCGTCCTGGCTGGCCCTGCACGACGCTGTGCGTTACGGCCTGCTCACCGCCACCCCCGGCCTCTAGGCCGACAGCATGCTCAGGGCGTGAGTCGCTCGGCCCGCGTGCGGGTCGGCGACGGGCGCAACGACCCCAGTACGCACGACGCGCAGTCGTGCGCGCATGCAGCGCCCGCACCGTCGTGCTCGCACTCGACCGCGGGCTCGGCGTCGGTGATGTGCAGTTCGGTGGGATCGTGCTCGTGACCGCAGTTGCACAGCTGCCCGAACCGCTGCGGCGCGGCGGCGACAGCCTGCTCGATCGCGGCGTCGAGGGTGCTGTGGGCGGCGTCGACGCGCACCGAATGCGCCACGCCCCAGCCCATCAGGGCCAGCATGAGGCCCACGACCAAAGCGATGACGACGAAGATGCGGATGGCCGGCGTGCCGGGCCCGGTGGCAGCCACGGCACCGACGGCGATGAACAGGGCGGCGAACAGGCCCAGGGTGGCCGCGAACTGCTTGCGCTTGTCCACGGGCAGGCCCGACAGCGGTGAGGACACGCTGTTGAGTATGCGCGACCGGCGGGGTCGACGCCGCGCTGGGCCGTCCGCACACCCCGGTAGCGTGAGCCAGCGTGCGTATCGCTCGCTTCGTCCATCCCGGCTCGGCCGCCGCGACCTCCGGGGTTGCGTGGGGCACGGTCGAGGGACCGCCCGGCGCCGGTCCCGCGTCGCTCACCGTCGCCGCCGTCGAGGGGCATCCCTTCGGCGCGCTGCAGTTCACCGGCGACCGCTGGGCACTGAGCGACGTGCGGCTGCTGTCTCCGTTCCTGCCCAGCAAGGTCATCGGGTTCGCCGGTAACTACACC
>CAZZZE010000169.1:0-6133 GCA_964658365.1 uncultured Jatrophihabitantaceae bacterium | reverse complement strand
CGTCGTCGGTCAGGGCGTCGTCGGTCAGCGCGAGGAACGCGGCCTCGAGCGGCGAGACCACCGGCGCGAACTCGCGGACGGCCACGCCAGCGGCGACGAGCCGGGCGATCAGCTCGTCCTGGGCGTCGACCGTGCCACGCACCAGCAGCGCCGCGGCGTCCTGGCGCTGCAGCAGCTCGTCGTCGGGCAGGACACGAAGGCCGGGTGTCGAGCCCGCGACCTGCCGTGCGGTGTCCGGGCCGGACGTCCGCAGCCGGTAGTCGAGCTCGCCGATCTCGGCCGCCAGTTTGCGGACCGGACCGGAGAACACCACCCGGCCGGTGGCCAGGATCGTCACCTCGCTGCACAGCGCGGCCAGGTCGTCCATGCGGTGGCTGGACAGCACGATCGACGTGCCCGCCGCCGCGAGGTCGGACAGTACGCGGTGCACGTGCCGGGTGCCGGCCGGGTCGAGCCCGTTCGCCGGCTCGTCGAGCACGAGCACCCGCGGTTCGGTGAGCAGTGCAGCGGCCAGGCCCAGGCGCTGGCGCATCCCGAGCGAGAAGCCGCGGACCCGGTCGTCGGCCACGTCGCTGAGCCCGACCTGGTGCAGCACGGCGTCCACACCGCGCCGGTCGTCGCCGCGCAGCGCGGCCGCCGCGGACAGGTTCTGGCGCGCGGTGAGCGACGGGTACAGGCCCGGGCAGTCGACGAACCCCGCGACGCCGTGCGGTAGAGCGAGCGTGTGGTGGGCGGGCGTGCCCAGGATCTGCAGCTCCCCGGCGTCGGGCAGGGTCAGGTGCAGCAGCATGCCGAGCAGGGTGGTCTTGCCTGCGCCGTTCGGGCCGATCAGCCCGTGCACCTGGCCGGGCTCGATGTCGAGGTCCACGCCGTCGAGGGCGACGACGTCGCCGAACGACTTCGTGATCCCCCGCGCCCGGACCGCCAACTCCCCCACGCGCCGAAACCTAAGAGCTGGTGAAGGACACCCGGGGTCGGCAAGGCAAACAGGACATTACGGGCTATGGACGAGGAGACGGGCGCGGCGCCCGAGGCGGGTGTCCCGCGCGTCCAGCGCCGCGCGTACTCGGCCGACGCCGTACTGCGTGATGCCGCCGTCACCGAGTAGGTTCCCGGCCAGGATATCGACGGTGCCGACCATGCAGTCGAACGCGACCCGGGGGCCCGCGCCGCGCCCGAGCCGGTGCACGAACAGCCGGTCGACGGTCGAGAGCGGTACGCGCACGAGCGCGAATGGGACGGCCAGGGTGTCGCGCAGACGTACCGCGGGGCGGCGACGGGTGCCGGCCGTGCTCACGACTGCTTGCGGGCCTGCCGCTTCGCTGCGGTGAGCTCGCTGAGCTGGTCGGCGTCGGCCCGCTCGGCGGCAGCCGCGCGGCGGGTCCGGGCGACCGCCGCCAGTTCGGCCTTCGTCTGCTGCGCCGCCTCGCCGGTCCGTGCGTCGGCCGACTTCTCGACCGCCCGCACGCTCTGCTCGCTCGCCTCGATGCGCTGCTGCTTGCGCACTTCGGCGGCGCCCTTCTCCTGCGCGGCGACCTCTCGGGCGCGGGCGGCGGCCTGCTGCTTGCCGACGCGCTCGGCGCGCTCGGCCTGCTGAACACCGTCCCGGGCCCGGCTGCGCGCCTGGGCGGCCTTCTTGCGGGCCTGCTGCTTGCCCGTCTGCGCCGTTTCGGCGGCCGCCGCGCGGGCCGCGGCCGCCCGGCTCTCGAGTTCGGCGGCCTCGCTCAACGCGGCGACGTGTGCCATCCGGTCGGAGCCGCGCCGTACGACGTCGGGGTCGGCGATCAGCCGGCCGGCCAGGTAGTCATACGTGCCGAGGGCCCGGTCGAACAGCATCCTCGGTGCGGAGTCGTCGGGCAGCCGGTGCGCCACCCGCAGGTCGAGCACGGTTAGCGGGAGGCGGGTCAGCCGGTACGGCACGGCGATCGCGGTGCGGGGTGTCACGGGGTACCTCATCTCGTCAGGCCTGCGCCCGCAGCTGCGCTGCGCGGCGTTCGGCGTCGGCGGCCTCGGCGTCCAGGCGGTGCTCGCGGGCGCTCGCGACCTGCTCGGTGGCCGCCGCCTGAGCGTCGAGCTGCGCGGCGTCGTCGAGCGCGCCCTCGACGGTCGCGTCGGCCTCGGCTTCGGCGTGCTGCCGCCCGGTAAGTTCGACCCGCTCGGCGTCGGCGTCCGCGGCGGCCTTGGCCGCGGCAGCGTCGCGCGCGGCGGACTCCTGCTGGTTCCCGGCGCGGGCGTAGGCCGCTCGCTTCTCGGCTGCCGCGTCGTCGGTCTGCTGCTTCAGCTCCTCGGCGGCCTCGCGTGCCCGGGCGGCTGCGACGGCGTCGGCGCTGTTCGCGTCCTTGCGGGCCTGGGCTTCGGCCTGCTGCAGCTGGCCCTCCTCGACGAGGTCGCTCTTGCCGGTGACCGCGCCGGCAACCTCCTTCGCCTTGCCGGTGACGGCGTCGAACAAGCCCTTGCGCGCTTCGTCTGCTCTGTCGGTGCTCATGGTGGTAGCCGTACCCCGATGACGCGGTTCTCGGCCCCCCTGTAGTCCAGGACACTCGTGGCCGATTCGTGGCGGTGCCGCGTACCGTCGAGGCGGTGAGTGTTTCCGCCCTGACCGCCGTGCGCCTCGGCAACCAGTTCGCCCGCGAACTGCCGGAGCTCTCGCTCGCCTGGCGGGCCGAGGAGGCCCCCGACCCGCACGTGCTCGCGCTCAACGAACCGCTCGCCGTCGAACTGGGCCTGGACCCGGCCTGGCTGCGCAGCGCCGACGGGGTGCGCCTGCTGACCGGCGCTGCCCAACCTGTCGGCGCCACGCCCGTCGCGCAGTGCTACGCCGGACACCAGTTCGGCGGGTACAACCCGCGTCTGGGTGACGGGCGCGCGCTGCTGCTGGGCGAGCTCGTCGACACGGGCGGGCGCGTCCGCGACCTGCACCTCAAGGGCTCGGGCCGCACACCGTTCGCCCGCGGCGGCGACGGGCTGGCCGCGGTCGGCCCGATGCTGCGCGAGTACGTGATCAGCGAGGCGATGGACGCCCTCGGCGTCCCGACGACCCGCGCCCTCGCGGTCACCGCGACCGGCGAGCAGGTCCTGCGCGAGACCGTCCTGCCCGGCGCCGTCCTGGCCAGGGTGGCGAGCAGTCACCTGCGGGTGGGCAGCTTCCAGTACGCGCGGGCGACGGGTGACCTGGACCTGCTGCGCCGCCTGGCCGAGCACGCCATCGCCCGGCACTACCCGGACGCGGCCCGCGCCGAGCGTCCGTCCGTCGCCCTGTTCGACGCCGTGGTCGCAGCGCAGGCCGAACTGGTCGCGCACTGGATGCTCGTCGGCTTCGTGCACGGCGTCCTGAACACCGACAACGTGACGATCTCCGGTGAGACCATCGACTACGGCCCGTGTGCGTTCATGGACGCCTTCGACCCGGCGACCGTCTTCAGCTCGATCGACGAGGGCGGCCGCTACGCCTACGGCAACCAGCCGGCCGTGACGCAGTGGAACCTGACCCGGCTGGCCGAGTCGTTGCTGCCGCTGTTCGCCGACGACGAGCAGCAGGCCGTCGACCTCGCCCAGGAGGTCCTGGGCACGTTCGCCGATCGCTTCGACGCGGCCTGGAAGCGCGGTATGCGCGCCAAGCTCGGGCTGGCCGCCAGCGTTGCCGACTCGGTACTCACGCCGCTGACCACCGACCTGCTGACGCTGCTGCGCGACGGGCACGTCGACTACACCTCGCTGTTCCGCTCGCTCACGGCGGCCGCGCGCGGCGACGTCGAGCCGGCGCGCAGCCAGGTGTTGGACCTTGTCGGGATGGATGCGTGGACGGCGCGGTGGCGCGCGCTCGGCCCGGACGCCTCGATCATCGAGCGCGTCAATCCGGTCTACATCCCGCGCAACCACCTGGTGGAGGAGGCGTTGGCCGCGGCGAGCGACGACGGAGACCTCGAGCCGCTCGGCCGGCTCGTCGACGCGGTGCGTGAACCGTTCACCGAACGACCGGGTCTCGAGCGCTACGCCGACCCCGCTCCCACCGACTTCGGCCGGTACCGCACGTTCTGCGGTACCTGAGCGCGCTGCCGTTGAGCTCGTGGCCGCGATCGGCTGACGGAACCGGGCGAGACACAATGACGGGGTGCCTCCACGCGGAACCGCCCTGCGCCGTCTCGGCTTCCTGACGATCGGCCTGTTCGACGGCGCCGACCCCGGCCCCGGCCACCGCTCGACGCTGGACATCATCGCCCTCGGAGAGGAACTCGGCTTCGACAGCGCCTGGCTGCGTCACCGGCATCTGCAGTACGGCATCTCCTCGCCGGTGGCGATGCTCGGGGCAGCGACGCAGCGCACCTCGCGCATCGAGCTCGGCACGGCCGTCACCCCGCTGGCCTGGGAGAACCCGCTGCGCCTCGCCGAGGACCTCGCCACCGTCGACATCCTGTCCGGCGGCCGGCTGAACCCGGGTTTCAGCGTCAACCCGCCGATGCGCTGGGACGATGTCAAGGACGCGCTGTACCCGGACACCGCGGACGCCGAGGATTTCGGCTACGGCCGGGTCGAGCGGTTGCTGGGGTTCGTGTCCGGCGAGGCGGCCAGCCCGTTCGCCGGCACCGCGGGAATCGAGGAGTTCTCGCAGTCGGTGCAACCGCACTCCCCCGGCCTGCGCGCGCGGCTCTGGTACGGCGCCGGCAGCCTGCGTTCCGCCCGGTGGGCGGGCGAGCACGACCTCAACCTGCTCACCAGCAGCGTCGTGCAGGCCGGCGAGGCCGACGACGCCGATTTCGCGCGGATCCAGCGCTCGCAGATCGACACCTACCGGGCCGCGTACCCGCGGGGGCGGGTGTCGCAGGGGCTCGTCGTCATTCCTACCGACACCGCGACACCCGAGCAGCGCACGAAGTACACCGCCTACGTCGAGTCGCGGATGGCGCGCACGAGGACCCCGCAGGGGCCGGGCCGCCTGCTGTTCGCGCCCGATCTCGTGGGGACGTCGGAGCAGATCGCCGACGCGCTGTGGGCCCACGCCGGGTTCCAGGCCGTCGACGAGGTGGCCTTCGCCCTGCCGTTCAGCTTCGAGCCCGCGGACTACGTTCAGATCCTCACCGATCTGGCGACCAGGCTGGGCCCGGTGCTGGGCTGGGCGCCGGGTGGAGGTTGATCATTGCCACCGAAAGCGGCGTCGGTGAGGATGGACGGCGAGATCTCCGCGACGAGGATCGGCGGCCGAAGTGAGTCATGCGCCTGCGGCCTACGCCCTCGCCGGTGAGGTCGACGCCAACACGGCGCCGTTCCACCTCGAGCGACTGCAGGCCATGATCCACTCGAGCGCGTCGGACTCGGTGGTCGTGGAGCTCGACCAGACGCGGATGGTCGACACCACCGGCGTGGGCATGTTGATCAACGCGCGGACGGCAGCGAAGGATGCCGGCAAACGGCTGGTGTTACGCGGCGCCAACCACCGCCTGGTGCGGCTCATGGAGATCGCCGGCACCTACGAGCTGTTCGACTGGGATCCGTGAGGTGCCCCTGCGGTAGCGGCGAGACGTACGCCGACTGCTGCCGGCCGCGGCACGACGGGTCGGTGCCCGCCCCCACTGCCGAGACGCTGATGCGTTCGCGCTTCACCGCCTTCGCCCGCGGCGACACCGGGTACCTGCTCGCCACCTGGCATCCCTCGACCCGGCCGCGCACCCTCGAGCTCGACCCCGACCGCCGCTGGGTCCGCCTCGACATCCTGGACACCCTCGACGGCGGGCCGTTCGCGGCCACGGGTGAGGTCGAGTTCCGCGCCCACTACCGCGACGGCTCCGCCCGCTGCGCCCAGCACGAGCGCAGCCGGTTCGTCCGGCTCGGGGCTTGCTGGACCTACCTCGACGGCGTGGCCGGCTGACTGGTCCGTCCCGCCCTGGCCGGGGATACTCGGGCGATGGTTGTCGACGTCGCCGCGGCCCGCCCGAGTGGGCCGCTGTCGACGATCGTCGCCGCTCATCACGGATACCGGGTGCACGACGAGCAGCCCGCCCGCCACCTGGGGCTGCCGTCGCCGTGGCTGACTCTGATCTTCACGCTCGACGACCCGCTGGTCGTCGCGCAGCACGCCGATCCGCGCGCGGGCGGCGGCAGCTACCTGAGCCTGGCCGGCGGTCTGCACACCACGCCG
>CAZZZE010000168.1:0-6251 GCA_964658365.1 uncultured Jatrophihabitantaceae bacterium | reverse complement strand
GCGGATTCTCGAGCGGGCGACAAAGGGGAATTGGCATGAGTGCAGTGGATCGGCGGCTCCGGACAGCCGTCATCACCGGTGCTGCGCAAGGTATCGGGCGTGCGATGGCGCTGCGGCTGGCATCCGACGGCTTCCGGGTGATCGCGGTGGACCTGCGGGCTGCCGACGAGACCACTGCGCTGATCCACGAGTTCGACGGCGAGGCGCACGCTGTCGTGTGCGACGTCGCGAACCAGGACAGCGTCGCGAATCTCCGGGACGAGGTCGTCCGACGCTTCGGCAGCGCGGATATCCTGGTCAACAATGCCAGCACGAACACCATCGGGCCCATCGAGGAATTGCAGCTGGCTGACTGGAATCGAGTGATCGATGTCGGTCTGACCGCCCTGTTCCTGACGAGTCGAGCCTTCGTGCCGGGCATGCGCGAACGTGGATGGGGGCGCATCGTCAACGTCTCGTCCAACACAGTCGCGATGGCCGTCCCGTCGATGGTTCCGTACGTCACGGCCAAAGCGGGTGTCATCGGCTTCACCCGAGCGCTCGCAACCGACCTGGGACCGCACGGCATCACCGTCAACTCCATCGCCCCCGGCCTGACCCGGACACCGGGCGTGGAACCGTTCACACCCCCCGGCCTCTTCGAACTCACGGTGGAGATGCAGGCCGTCAAACGCTCGGAGGCGCCGGAGGATCTGGCGGGCGTGCTGAGCTTCCTCGTATCCGACGACGCGGCTTTCTACACCGCGCAGACCATGTACGTCGACGGTGGTCTGGTTCGCAACTAGTGCAGTCACCTGCGTCGACAGGCGTGGGCCGAACGACTGGTTAGTGAGACTCAAATCTATGCTGCTCGGAAGGGATACCAGTGAGTAAAACTCTAGACGCGGCCGCTCGTTTGGCAGGTAAACGCGTGCTCATCACCGGCACGGGACGAGGGCAAGGATCCACCGCCCAAGAGGTGTTCTGTCGGCACGGCGCGACGGTCGTAGGATGCGATGTCGTCCAAGGGGCCGCGGAGGAAACCGCGCGACGACTTCAAAGTATGGGCCTTGCCGCGTCAGGCTTTACTGTCGACCTCGCCGATCCCGCAGCGTCGAAGGAATGGGTTACGCAGGGGGTCGAGCAGATGGGCGGTCTTGACGTCCTCTACAACAATGCCGGCTCGTCGAAGTTCGCCCCCATCGCGGAGATGACTGTTGAGGAGTGGCGATTTACCATAGTCAACGAGCTCGATATCTTGTTCTTCGTCACGTCGCCTGCGTGGGCCTTTCTTCGGGACGGAGGCGGAAGCGTGATCAACACCGCATCGGTTTCGGCATCGCTGGGCTCTGAGATGAACGGCGCCGCGGCGCATTCAGCTGCCAAAGGTGGCGTGCTCGGGTTCACTAAACAGCTCGCAGCCGAAGGAGCCAAAGACCAAGTTCGCGTAAACGCGATATCTCCCGGCTTCGTGGAGACAGCAGGAACGTCGAGCGTCCCGCCCGACATGAAGCGTCACATCATTCAGATGCACCCGCTCCGCCGCGCGGCGACCACTCAGGATATCGCGCAGTGCGCGGTCTTTCTCGCCTCCGACGAGAGCTCATTTGTAACCGGCGTCGAAATCCCGGTGGACGGGGGCTTTTCTGCAGTGTGAAGCGAAACGCCCCGGAGGCTCCCGAACGATCCGCTCGGCTGACTCTGTTGATTTTCTGCTGTTGGGATGCCTTTGGGTGCGCGAACGGGGGCATCACCGTCGACTCCATCGCCCCGGCTTGACCCGAACACCGGGCGTGAACCGTTCACGCCCCCGGCCTGTTCGAACTCACGGTGGCGATGCAGGCCGTCAAAACGTCCGGAGGATCTGGCGGGCGTGCCGAGCTTCCTCGCTTGAGCGTCCCCGTATCCGACGACGCGGCTTTCTACACCGCGCAGGCCACGTACGTCGACGGTGGTCTGGTTCGCAACTAGTCCGGCTACCCTGAGAGGCCCTGCACCCAGCCGGCTAATGGAGGACCGATGGCGAATCCCGCGACGAGCGTGCGACCCGACGGGAACGCCGATATCTGCGGTGCCGTCGTCGACACGTTATCCATGGTGGGCGAGAAGTGGACTCTGCTGGTAGTCCGCACGCTCAGTGACGGTCCGTTGCGCTTCAACGACCTGCGCCGCCGAGTGGGAAGCATCAGTCAGAAGGTGCTCTCCGGCACGCTGAAAGCCCTGGAACGCGACGGGCTGGTCGCCCGGAGCGTGCACCCCAGCACGCCACCGCAGGTGACCTACGAGCTGACCCCACTGGGGCAGTCGCTGTGGATCCTGGTCCGTGGCCTGGCGGAATGGACCGTGGTGAACAGCAAACACATCGCGGTCGCACGGGAGGCCTACGACACGCGGGACCGGCGGCAGCCGTCGACGGTCTACCCTCCCTCCCGCAGAACCTCGAGCGTCGCGCTCGGCGCGGTGCCTTCGCTGACGAACGCGTCGACCTGATCCGGGCCGGCCCCCGCCATGGGTGCCGTGCACGTGAGAAGGGTTGCCCTGGTCAGGTCTGGTCAACTAGCCTCAGATTATGTCGACCCAGGTCAACGTCTACGACGCGAAGACGAACCTGTCCAAATTGATCGATCGCGTGCTGGCGGGCGAGAGGATCGTGATCGCCCGAGCCGGGCGGCCCGTCATCGACCTGGTTCCCCATGTCGGTGCGCCGGTCGTCCTGGGAGGCCTCAAGCACGCCATTGACTTCGACCAGGACGAGTTCGACTCGGCTGATGCCGACGTGGTCGCGATGTTCGACCTGGGCAGCGACGATGCTCCTGCTTGATACCTCCGCGCTGATCTGGGTGCTGATCGATTCGCCCCGACTCGGAGTGGCAGCTCGCGCCCTCATCGCGCGCTCGTCGATGGTGCACGTATCGGCGGTGTCCGTGGCCGAGCTGACGATCAAGGCGATGCTGGGCAGGGTCACGCTGCCGGACGAGCTGCCGGCAGCGCTCAGGCGGCAATCGCTGATCGAGCTGCCGTTGAGCCTCGATCACGCATCGGCCATGACGCAGTTTCCCGCGCTCGTCCGCCACGACCCGTTCGATCGGCTGCTGCTTGCCCAGGCGCGCATAGCTGGGCTCGACTTCCTCACGTCCGACGCAGTGCTGCTGGGCCTGGGCCTCGACTTCGTCGTCGACGCCACGGCGTAGTGCGCGCGATGCCACTGCCGCCGGGCCCCGGCGCAGCGCTGGACGAACCGCTCGGCCGTCTCATGCCCGTCGATGTGATGTAAAGTTACATCATGCTTCGCACGCAGATCTCGCTGACCGCCGACGAACGCCTCATCCTCGATGCCGAGGCCGCGCGCTCCGGTCGCTCGATCGCGGCGCTCATTCGCGCTGCGGTCCGAGCTACGTACGGGGCACAACGCCCCGTCGAGGACGACCTGGCCACGATGCGATCGGCTTTCGGCTCGTGGGCCGAGCACGACGACGGCGCGATCATGGTCGACAGACTGCGCTCGGGATCTCGTCTGGTTCGGGAGTGACCGCGCTCGTCGACACCTCCGTGCTGATCGATTACCTGCGCGGCCGGGCTGAGGCTGCGGACGTGCTCGAGCGAGAGGTGCGGCAGGCCCCGCTGCACGCCAGCGAGATCACCCGGCTCGAGGTGCTTGCCGGGATGCGGGACTCCGAAGCTGAGCGAACCCGTGCGCTGCTCGGCATCCTCACGTGGCATCCCGTCGACGCCGAGATCGCCGAAAAGGCCGGCGAACTCGGCCGGCAATGGTTACCGAGCCACCGCGGGATCGACGGCGCCGACCTGGCCATCGCGGCGACCGCGCTGCTGGGCGAGCGCCGGTTGCTCACGCGCAACGTCCGGCACTTCCCGATGATCGACGGGTTGCAAGCGCCCTACTGACCGTCGGTGCTAGAGCCGCGCCGCCGCGTGATGGCGGACGAACCACTCGTAGGTGGCGCGTACGCCGTCCTCGAGGCCGATCCGCGCCTGCCAGCCCAGCTCGGTCAGGCGGGACACGTCGAGCAGCTTGCGCGGCGTCCCGTCGGGCTTCGAGGTGTCCTGCACGATCGCGCCCTCGTAGCCGACCGTCCGGGCCACCAGCTCGGCCAGCTCGCGGATCGTGACGTCGCTGCCGGTGCCGACGTTGATGGTGGTCGGGTCGTCGTAGTGATCGAGCAGGAACACCACGGCGTCACCGAGGTCGTCGACGTGCAGGAACTCGCGGCGCGGCGTCCCGGTGCCCCACAGGACGACCTCGTCGGCGCCGGCACCCTTCGCCTCGTGGAAGCGGCGGATCAGGGCGGGCAGCACGTGCGAGTTCTGCCGGTCGAAGTTGTCGCCCGGGCCGTAGAGGTTCGTCGGCATGGCCGAGATCCAGTGCCGTCCGTACTGCTTGCGTGCCGACTGCACCTGCATGATGCCGGCGATCTTGGCCACGGCGTAGGCGTCGTTGGTGGGCTCGAGCGCCCCAGTGAGCAGGCTGTCCTCGCGGATCGGCTGCTCGGCGAACTTCGGATAGATGCAGGACGAGCCGAGGAACAGCAGCCGGTCGACGCCGACGTCGTTCGCCGCGTCCATGACGTTGAGCTGGATGCGCAAGTTGTCGGACAGGAACTCGGCCGGATAGGTGTCGTTGGCCAGGATGCCGCCGACCCGCGCCGCCGCGTCGATGACGACGTCCGGCCCGGTCGCCCGGACGAACGCGAAGGTGGCGTCGCGGTCGCGCAGATCGACCTCGGAGCTCGAGGCCCCGACCAGGTCGGTGAACCCCGCTCGTTCCAGGCTGCGCCAGATCGCCGAACCGGCCAGCCCGCGGTGCCCGGCAACGTAGACCTTGGCGCGGCGATCGAGCGCGTCAGCCACGGCGAGCAGCCTGCCGGATCAGAACCACCCGGGGTGGTTGACGTAGAGCATGACCGACAGCGCAACGAGGGCGAGGCCGAAGCACATCAGTGCGACGAGCCAGCGGACGGCGTTGGGTGGCACCGGCGGAGTCTGACACGGACACCTCGACCATTCCGGGACGCGCGTCGACAGCCCGGCCGTCAGCGACGGCCGAGGGCGCGGAAGGTCCAGCCGGCGGCGCGCCACAGCTCGGGGTCGAGGGCGTTGCGGCCGTCGAGGATCTGCTTGGTCTTCACCACAGCGCCGATCTCGTCGGGTCCGAGGTCGCGGAACTCGCGCCACTCGGTCAGGTGCAGGACGACGTCGGCGTCGCGGCAGGCCTCGAGCGCGGAGTCGGCGTACGCGAGCTGCGGGTGCAGCGCCCGGCAGTTGTCCATCGCCTCGGGGTCGTAGAGCCGCACCGCGGCGCCGGCCTTCTGCACCGACACCGCGACGTCCAGCGCCGGGGAGTCACGCACGTCGTCGCTGTTGGGCTTGAACGCCGCCCCGAGGACGCCCACCCGCTGGCCGGCCAGCGATACCCCGCAGACCTCGCGGGCGAGGTCGACCATGCGGGCGCGACGGCGCAGGTTGATGTCGTCGACGCTCTTGAGGAAGGTCAGCGCCTGGTCGACGCCCAGCTCACCCGCGCGCGCCATGAACGCCCGGATGTCCTTGGGCAGGCAACCGCCGCCGAAGCCCAGCCCGGCATGCAGGAAGCGGTGGCCGATGCGCTCGTCCTTGCCGATCGCGTCGGACAGCTGGACGACGTCGGCGCCGGTGGCCTCGCAGATCTCGGCCATCGCGTTGATGAAGGAGATCTTGGTGGCGAGGAAGGAGTTGGCGGCCACCTTGACGAGTTCGGCCGTCGCGAAATCGGTGACGATCAGCGGCGTGTCGTCGGCGGCGAAGATCGGGGCGTAGGCCTCCTTGATGGCGGCCAGGCCCGCATCGCCGGACACGCCGACGACGATCCGGTCGGGGTGCAGCGTGTCCTTGACGGCGAAGCCCTCACGCAGGAACTCGGGGTTCCACACCAGCTCGGCCCCGGCTGCCTCGACCATCGGCTGCAACCGGGCGGCCGTACCTGCAGGTACGGTCGACTTGCCGACGACCACGCTGCCCGGCCGCAGCGCAGCGGTCACCGCGGTGAAAGCAGCGTCGACGTAGGACACATCTGCGGCGAACTCGCCCTTGCGCTGCGGCGTGCCGACGCAGATGAAGTGGATGTCGGCGAACTGGGCCGCCTCGTCCGTCGACGTCGTGAACCGCACGGCACCCGAGTTGACGTGCTTGGACAGCAGCTCCGGCAGGCCGGGCTCGAAGAAGGGCACCTCGCCCTTGCTGAGCCTGGCCACCTTCGACTCGTCGACGTCGACGCCGAC
>CAZZZE010000167.1:0-6281 GCA_964658365.1 uncultured Jatrophihabitantaceae bacterium | reverse complement strand
CGTAGGTGCCGTTGAGGGAACCGACGTCGTGCACCGTGTAACCGCTGCCTTCGCGGCGGAACTCGGCATGCCGGCGGGACACCGTCACATCGTCCAGGAAGATGTCGCTGTCCGGGTGCCGACCCGCCGAGGTGACGTCTTGGTCGAGCAGGAAACGGCTGCCCGCATTCGGACCGCGCTTGACGACGAGCAGTGCCGAGCCGGGCGTGAGCGCGTCGACAGCGCCCTGGTGGGCCTCGGCCGAGAACTCGGTGTCGGCATCGGGCAGCGAGCCGGTGCTCGCGCTGGTGGCGCTGATGGTGGTCGTGACGTCGGGGCCGGGCGTGGAGACGGGCAAGGCCGCGCCGCAGTTGGCGCAGTAGTGGCTGCC
The DNA here is from genome assembly GCA_964658365.1 of uncultured Jatrophihabitantaceae bacterium. GTDB lineage: Bacteria > Actinomycetota > Actinomycetes > Mycobacteriales > Jatrophihabitantaceae > Jatrophihabitans. The sequence goes on along the minus strand of CAZZZE010000167.1, from coordinate 5,911 downwards.
GGGCAGGTTCTCGGTGCCACAAGCGGTGCAGAACACGCGGTCACCCTTCAGTTCAGTGACGGCCGATCGGGGGAACGCCGCCGCAATGAGATGCGGATGTCAATCGGTGCGCAGAGCCTAGGACGGCCCCGGCGCGAGGGTCAATCAAGGGTCGACGGTGTCAACCCGCCAGCGTGCTGTACGCCGCTGCGTCCAGCAGCGCGTCGACCTCGCCGGGGTCGGTGAGCTCGAGCTCGAGGACCCAGCCCTCACCATAGGGGTCGGAGTTGATGAGCTCGGGCTGCTCGTCGAGCGCGTCGTTGCGGGCCGTGATGGTGCCGGTGAGCGGGGCGTAGACGTCGGAGACGCTCTTGGTCGACTCGACCTCGCCGATCGTGGCGCCGGCCGCGACGTCGGTGCCGACCTCGGGCAGCGAGACATACACGACGTCGCCCAGCGCTTCCTGGGCGTAGTCGGTGATGCCGACCCGAACCGTGCTGGCTGCGTCGGAACCGGCGATGCGAACCCATTCGTGCTCGGCGGTGTACTTCAACTCCTCGGGCACATCGGACATGCGCAACCTGCTTCCCATGCTGGAGATGACTGCCTGGCCGGCCGAACCGCCCTGACCCTACCCACCGCCCTCGCCCTCAGTGCGAGGGCTTCGCGTACTTCGTCCTGGGCAGCGACCGGGTGACCGTGATCGAGATCTTGCTGCGCTCGGCGACGGCCAGGTCGCCGCCCTGGGTGCGCAGCGTCGCGGCCACGCCGCCGGGGATGTTCAGCGCGGTGTCGAGCGTCTTCGCATCGCCGATGGCCAGCACGGCGTAGGGCGGGTGCAGCGTCTGGCCGTCCACGACGACGCTGCCCTTCGTGCCGGTGAACGACGTGGTCGTGCTGACCCGGACCGGCCCGAACGAGATCGCCTCGGCGCCCGCGCCGCGCAGTTCCTCGACGACGTCGAGCAGGTCCTCGCCCCCGAGGTGGCCGTCCGGATCGGTGACCGTGACGCGCACTCCGGGGCCCGTGGCCGGCAGCGTGCCCAGCAGCACGCCGAGCGCCTCCTGCTCGGTGCGAGCCTGCTCGCTGGCCGCGGCCGAGCGGTCGCCCGAGGACTTCAACCGGCGCAGGTTGCCCTGCAGCTGGCCGATCTGCTCCCGCAGCCGGTCGGCGCGGTTGTTCTGGTTGTCGAGGATGCTGACCAGGTCGTCCTCGCGCAGCCCGGACAGGTTGTCACCCGAGGAGTTGGCGCGCACCTGCACGACGATGGCGAAGCCGAGCAGCAGCGTGAGCACGCCGATGACCGCGGCCGAGGCGTGCCGGCCGGCGAGCAGCCCGCGGTGGCGCTGCGGCGGGGCCGCTCGCTCATCGGTCGTGTCGTCGTCGGCCATGGTCAGGCTCTGAACAGATGTCGACGGATGGCGGCGGCGTTGCCGAAGATCCGGATGCCCAGCACGACCACGACCGCCGTCGAAAGCTGCGCGCCGACGCCGAGCTTGTCGCCGAGGAACACGATCAACGCCGCGACCAGGACGTTGGAGATGAAGGAGACCACGAAGACCTTGGCGTCGAAGATGCCGTCGAGGCGGGCGCGCAGGCCACCGAACACGGCGTCGAGCGCGGCCACCACCGCGATGGGCAGGTAGGGCTCGAGCCAGCCCGGGACCGTGGGCCGCAGCACGAGGCCGAGCACGATGCCCAGGACGAGGGCGACACCGGCGATCATCGTGGTGTCCGCGTCGCAGTGGCGGTGGGAGTTGAGATGGGCACGGCGTAGCGCAGCGTACCGGGGACGGCGGCGGGCAGGTCGACGTGCGAGCGGGTGTCGAAGGAGAAGCCGATCCCGTCGGCGCTGACCAGGGTCTGGTAGCGGCTCGCCACGTCGCTCTGCGCGAAGGTGGTCGACAGCGCGTCGGCGTCGCCGACGGCGTCGATCCGGTACGGCGAGGTGATGGGTTGGAAGTCGACGAGCACCGCTTCACCGGCGAACCGGATGGCACTCGTCGGGGTCAGGCGGATGCCGTCGACCGCGATGGCCTCGGCGCCGTCCGCCCACAGCTCGTTGACCACGCTGCGCACGTCGCGGTCGGTGAGCACGCTCGTCGCGGTGAGCGGGACGCTGCCCACCCGGCCGTTGCTGGCGGTCGTCCTGGCCGCCTTCGGCTCGCGCAGGGTGACCGTGAGCCCCGGTCCCCGGACCGCGATTTCCCCGGCCGCCAGCTGCGCGAGCTGGCGGGCGCGGCTCGCGGCGCCCGCCGACGGCAGGACCCGGTTCTGGGCACTGGACAGCGACCGTTCGGCGCGACTGAGTTGCCCGGCCAGGTCGTCGGCGCGCGACTGCGCCGTGCGCACCCGCGCCACCAGCGAGTTGTGCACGCGCTGCGTCTCCGGCGCGCTGCGGTGGGTGTGTTCGTAGGCCACGACGATGACGAAGCCGATGAGCAGACAACCCAGCGCCACCGCCGGACGGTCCCACCACCGGCGGGCACCGTTCGGCCCGTGGTGCGCGGCGGCCGCGCGGTAACCGGGATCGAGGGTGTCGGCGACGAGATCGATCAGCAGTTGCGCGGATTCGCGGTTCGAGCTGCGGGACGTCCGGGGCGGGTCGGGGGGCAGGTCAGCGGGCACTGGCGCTGTTCCGGACCGGGTTGCGGATCAGGCCGATCACCTGATTGAGGTAGACGACCCCGGCCCAGACGTACAGCGTCGAACCCCAGATGGTGAAGCCCCAGGCGATCGCCTTCGCGACGTAGGCCGTCTGATTGTGGTAGGTGCCCAGCAGCAGCAACGGGAATGCGTAGAGCAGGCAGAACGTCGCTGCCTTGCCGAGGTAGTGCACCGTCGGCGGCCCGTAGCCGGCGCGCCGAAGGAGCGGCAGGGCCACGGCCAGGACGGCGTCGCGCCCGACTATCACCAGCGCCAGCCACAGCGGGATGATGTCGCGCAACACCAGCCCGACCAGGGTGGCGAGGATGTAGAGCCGGTCGGCGAGCGGGTCGAGCAGGGCGCCGACGCGGCTCATCTGGTTCAGTGCGCGCGCCAGGACACCGTCGAGCCAGTCGGTGAACCCCGACACCGCCAGCACCACGACCGCCCAGGCGTTCTCGTGCGGACCCAGGACGAGGTACAGGAACACCGGGACACCGAACAGGCGCAGGATGCTCAGCGCGTTCGGGATCGTCCACACCCGGTCGATGCCCGGGTCGTCGGTCTGTCGGTCGGTCGCGGCGGTCTCGCTCATGCAGACCCCCTCGGTCCGGGTCGATCACGTCCGGGCGTCACCCTATCTCGCACCGAGCCGGCCGCTGGGCAACGAGCACCGCGCAGGCAGGTTACGCGGCGTGAGCGACATGTGAGCATCTCGCGGTGCGGTGCACGGGCAGCGATTCGTGGGCACCATGATCAGGACAGTTCGGCAAGCGGCGCTCGGGGGTACCGCTCGCCGGCCGCGCACCGTCCTTCGGAGGAGGCGATGCGTGTCCATCGAACAGCAGCTCAGACGGGTCGCAGGGCCCGCAGCGTTCCGGTGGCCTGTCGCTTCAGTCGCCAGGGGCGTTGGCGCCAGTCGGGGGACGGCCGCCGACGCCCCTGGCTCTCCCTTTTGTGCAGCTTCGCGATCTGTCGGGACGACAGGATTTGAACCTGCGACTTCTCGGCCCCCAGCCGAGTGCTCTACCAAACTGAGCTACGTCCCGCGACGGGTCAGAGTATCGCAGGGCTGAAACCGTCAGACCCGGTGCATAGCGTCGTGGATATGTCGACGCGGACCGAGCACCGCCGAAGAGCTGGCCGCGGCGGTCGCGTCCTCCCGGTCCTGGCGCGGGGTGCTGCGAGCGCTGGGTCGACCCGCGACCTCGGCCGGCACCTTCCGGGCCGTCCGCCGGCAGGTCGATGCGCTGGGCATCGACCACAGTCACTTCACCGGGCAGCGCCGATGGTCGGACTCTCAACTCGCGGCCGCTGTTGCCACGGCCGGCTCGTGGAGTGAGGTGCTCGGACATCTCGGCCTGTCGGAAGGTGGCGGGAACCTGTCCGCAGTTCGTGGCCATGCCGCCCGGCTGTCCCTCGACGTGAGCCGGCTCGATACCCGACCGGTCCCCGGGGTCCAGACCTTCGACGCACCTGCTGATCCGGCCCACCTGAGACGAGCGGGCGCCATGCTCGCTGCGGCCTGGTTCACGCTGCACGGGTACGCCGTCTCCTGGCCGCTGGAGCCCAGCCGCTACGACCTGTTGGCCGAGTGTGCCGACGGCACGACGCGACGGATCCAGGTGAAAACCACCACGCACACCAGGTTGCGGTCGTCCCTCGTCGGGGTCTCTGCCTCCAGGCCCCACGGACGGGCGGTCTATCTGCCCGACGAGATCGATCACTTCTTCATCCTGACTGGCGACCTGGACGCCTACCTCATTCCGATCCGCGCGGTGCTCGGCATGCCGCAGCTGTCACTCTCGCGCTATTCGGCGTTCCTGGTCGCGGCAGGCGGGCGGTGGCTCGACGCGGTGCCGGTCACCGCTGGCGCTTCTCCCTGACCTTCACCGAGATCTCGATCGGCGTCCCGGTGAACTCGAAGTCCTCGCGCAGGCGCCGTTCGAGGAAGCGCCGGTAGCCCGCCTCGAGGAAACCGGTGGTGAACAGCACGAAGCGGGGCGGCCGGGTGTCGGCCTGGGTCGCGAACAGCACGCGCGGCGCGCGGCCGCCGCGGGCCGGTGGCGGGGTGGCGGCCAGGATCTCGGTGAGCCAGGTGTTGAGCCGGCCGGTCGACACCCGGCGGTCCCACGATTCGAGGGACGTGCGCAGGCCGCCGGCCAGCTTCTCGACCGCGCGTCCGGTGCGGGCCGAGACGTTGATGCGCGGCGCCCACGCGACCCGCGCGAGGTCGCGCTCGATCTCGCGGTCGAGTTGGTCGCGGCGGTCCTCGTCGACCAGGTCCCACTTGTTGAAGGCGATGACGAGCGCCCGTCCGGCGTCGACGACGTCGGCGATGACCCGCTGGTCCTGCTCGCTGAGCCGTTCGGAGGCGTCAAGCAGCACGACCGCGACCTCGGCGGCCTCGATGGCCGCCGCGGTGCGCAGGCTCGCGTAATACTCCATGCCGCTGGCCTGGTGGACGCGGCGGCGCAGGCCCGCCGTGTCGACGAAGCGCCACGTCTGGCCACCGAGCTCGACGAGGCTGTCGACGGGATCGATCGTGGTGCCGGCGACCGAGTCGACGACCGAGCGGTCCTCGCCGGTGAGCTTGTTGAGCAGGCTGGACTTGCCGACGTTCGGCCGGCCGACCAGCGCGACGCGCCGCGGACCGCCCTCGACGTCGGTCTCGGCCGGGGCGTCGGGCAGCCGCTCGAGCACGGCGTCGAGCAGGTCGCCGCTGCCGCGCCCGTGCAGGCCGCTGACCGCAAACGGCTCGCCGAGCCCGAGCGACCACAGCTCGGCGGTGTCGGACTCGAGGCGCTCGTCGTCGACCTTGGTCACGGCCAGCACGACGGGCCGCTTGGCGCGGCGCAGGGTGCGGGCCACAGTCAGGTCGGTCTCGGTGGCGCCGGTGCGCCCGTCGACGACGAACATCACCAGATCGGCGGTGGCGACGGCCCGCTCGGCCTGCGCCGAGACCATCGCCTGCAGCCCGCTTGCGTCCGGTTCCCATCCGCCGGTGTCGACGAGGGTGAACCGGCGGCCGTTCCACAGCGCGTCGTAGGCCACCCGATCGCGGGTCACGCCCGGGATGTCCTGCACCACCGCCTCGCGCCGGCCCAGGATGCGGTTGACGAGCGTCGACTTGCCGACATTGGGTCGCCCGACCACGGCAACCACCGGAGCGGTGGCGGGTGCGTCCCCGTCGTCGAACTCGCCGTCGTCGCGCGTCCACCACTGGAAGCCATAGCCGAAGCCCGGCTGGCCGATGTCGGTCTGCTTCCTGGTGGCGAAGTCGAAC
>CAZZZE010000166.1:0-6282 GCA_964658365.1 uncultured Jatrophihabitantaceae bacterium | reverse complement strand
TCTCGCCGATCCGGGCCGAGTACCAGCGCTGGATGAAGGAGAAGACCGCGTCGAGTACGGCCAGGCCGGCGATGACCAGCGCGATGTCGACGACCACGTGCACGGCCGCCTTGGCGGTGATGTCGTTGACCACCCGGCCGGCCAGCACCGGGGTCACCACGCCGATGAGTGCACTGCCGACGATCAGGGCCAGGAAGTTCACCAGCTCGCGACGGTAGGGCCGGGCGAAGCGCAGCACGCGACGCCAGGTGCCCTTGGGGATGGGGTGGTCGGCGTCACCGCCGCGGCGCGCCGAACTCATCGCCCGCATGGCCATGCCGTGGTCGAAGCTCATCGTGACCCGTTCACTCGTCGAGCCCGGCGAGGTCGCGCAGCCGCCGGTACTGGGCGTCGCGCTCGGCGGCCTCCTGCTCGGCCTGGGTTCGCCGCGCCGCGCCCTGCAGCAGCGCCTTGGTCTCCGCAGCGGCGACGCGGTCGACGGCGAGGACGGCGTCGACAGTCTCGGCCACTGCCGCATCGAGCCGTTCGGCCGCGACGACCCGCGAGGCGAGCCCCATGCTCAACGCCTCGTGTGCCGGGACGCGTCGACCGGTCAGGCAGAGCTCCAGGGCGCGCGAGTACCCAATGATGTCGACGAGACGTTTGGTGCCCCCCAGGTCGGGCACGATGCCCAGCGTCGGCTCGGGCATGCTGAGCTGGGTATCCTCGGCGAGGATGCGCAGGTCGGTGCCCAGCGCCAGCTGCAGGCCGGCGCCGACAGCGTGCCCCTGCACGGCGGCGATGCTCACCAGGCCGGGGGTGGACGTCCAGTCGAAGGCCTGCTGCCACAGCGCGATCCGCGCCGTCGCCTCGGCCTGGCTCAGCTGCGCCAGTCCGCCGAACCCGTCGCTCGATGTCGGCGAGGCCAGGGCGCGATCGAGGCCGGCCGAGAACGCGCGACCCTCCGCGCGCAGCACCGCGACCCGGACCGAGCCCGGCAACTCACGGCGAAGCCGGGCGAGCTCGGTCCACATGCCCGGGGACTGGACGTTCAGTCTTTCGGGGCGCGCCAAGGTGATGGTGACGACGGGCCCGGCGCGCGCGACGCGTAGTCCCGCGTGTGGGTCGGTGTCGAGCACGCGGCCGGCGGTGGGCGCCGGTGTCGAGGTCGAAGCGGTGGTGTCGATGCGGCCAGGCTACTGCGCGCCACCGACGCGAGTCGGCCGACCCGATCGGACCTACTTGGCGCGGGGCTTGGCCTTGCCCGGAGCGGTCTTGGTGCGAGTGGCGCCGCCACGGCCGCGCAGCGTGACACCGGACTCGGAGAGCACGCGGTGCACGAACCCGTAGGAGCGGCCGTGCTTGTCGGCCAGCTCGCGGATGCTCGTGCCCTTGTCGTAGGCCTTCTTCAGGTCCGTGGCCAGCTTGGTGCGTTCGGCGCCGGTGATGCGGGCGCCCTTCTTCAGTACCGCCATGACGTTTCCCTTGATTTGAGTGCCGTCGGATTGGTGCGATCTGCCTGGAGCGGGCACCGCCGTCGAGCACGGCGCCCGCCTGCCGTGATCCGTTGATATCAGCAGCACCGGAGCTTGAGCAAGATCGACTCGCACGATGTGCGACACAGCGGACCCGAAAGCCGCGATCACCCGTGGACGGGACCGATCACCCGTCGATCGCGTGCCACTGCGGACCGCGCCGTTCCGCTGCCTCGCCGCGGCGCGCAGAACGGGTCAGGCCAGGCTGATCAGCTCGGCGAGGTCGGGGCTCCACTGGTCCTCGACGCCGTCGGGAAGCAAGATCACCTTGTCCGGCGACAGCGCCTCGACGGCGCCCTCGTCGTGCGTCACCAGCACGATCGCACCGGCGAAGGTGTGCAGGGCGTCGAGCACCTGCTGGCGGGACACCGGGTCCAGGTTGTTTGTCGGCTCGTCGAGCAGGAGCACGTTGGCCGCGCTGGTGACGAGCATCGCCAACGCCAGACGGGTCTTCTCGCCGCCGGAGAGCACGCCGGCCGGCTTGTCGACGTCGTCGCCGGTGAACAGGAACGCGCCGAGAATCTTGCGCAGCTCGGTGTCGTTGAGGTCGCTGCGCCCCACCGCCGAGGCGGACGTGCGCATGTTCTCGAGGATCGTCCGGTCGTGATCGAGGGTCTCGTGCTCCTGGGCGTAGTAGCCCAGCCGCAGACCGTGGCCCGCGACGACCGCCCCGGTGTCCGGCGGCTCCATACCCGAGAGCATGCGCAGCAGCGTGGTCTTGCCCGCGCCGTTGAGCCCGAGCACCACTACGCGCGCACCCCGGTCGATCGCGAGGTCGACACCGGCGAAGACCTCGAGCGAGCCGTAGGACTTCGACAAGCCCTCGGCCGTCAGCGGCGTCTTGCCGCACGGGGCGGGCGCCGGGAAGCGCAGGCGGGCCACCTTGTCCGAGACGCGCACGGCGTCCAGGCCCGCGGCCAGAGCGGCGGCGCGGCGGTCCATCTGGTGCGCGGCGCGCGCCTTCGTCGCCTTGGCCCGCATTTTGTCGGCCTGGCCCTTGAGCTGGTCGATCTTGCGCTCGGCGTTGGCCCGCTCGCGCACCCGTCGCTTCTCGTCGGCCTCGCGCTGCTTGAGATAGGTCTGCCACCCGACGTTGTAGACATCGACGGCGGAGCGGTTGGCGTCGAGGTACCAAACCTTGTTGACGACCGCGTCGAGCAGCGACACGTCGTGGCTGATCAGGATCAGGCCGCCGGTGTGCTGGCGCAGGAAATCGCGCAACCAGCCGATGGAGTCGGCGTCGAGGTGGTTGGTGGGCTCGTCGAGCAGCAGCGTGGTCGGCTCGGCACCGGAGTCGGCGAACAGGATGCGGGCGAGTTCGACGCGGCGACGCTGGCCACCGGACAGCGTCGACAGCGGTTGCTCGAGAACCCGGTCGGGCAGTCCGAGGTTGGCGCAGATGCGGGCGGCCTCACTCTCGGCGGCGTAGCCGCCCAGTGCGCTGAAGCGCTCGTCGAGGTTGCCGTAGCGGCGCAGCAGGTCCTCGTCGTCCGGGTTCTCGGCCAGTTGGACCTGCGCCTTGGCGATCTGGGTGACCAGGACGTCGAGGCCACGGGCGCTCAGTACCCGGTCGCGGGCCAGGATCGTGAGGTCGCCGTCGCGCGGGTCCTGGGGCAGGTAGCCGACCGGCCCGGTGACGTCGAGGCGACCGGTGTGCGGCAGCGTCTCGCCGGCCAGCACCCGCAGGCTGGTGGTCTTGCCCGCTCCGTTGCGGCCGACGAGGCCGATGCGGTCGCCGGGCTGGACGCGCAGCGTGCTCGGTTCGAGCAGGATCCGAGCGCCGGCGCGCAACTCGAGGTCATGGGCGGTGATCATGGGGAACTCCTGGGAAGCGGGCACGGTCGGGACGCACAACGGCGCCGCGTCACTCGCGCTTGATCACACCTCCACGGTACAAGGCCGACGGGCAGTGTCCGACCGATCCGGAACAGGACGCGCGCTGCTGTGAGATATGCCGACGATCTCCGACGACCGCGGCAACCGCGCGGGCTTCTCGCTCATCGTGCAGGGGCGCCGCGGAAGGTGCGCCGGTAGGCCAGCGGCGAGACGCCGACCGCCGTGCGCAGGTGCCCGCGCAGGTTGGCCCCCGACCCGAGCCCGGAGCGGGCGGCCACCTCGTCCACACCGAGGTCGGTCGACTCGAGCAGGTGCCGGGCCCGGTCGAGGCGTTGCGCGAGCAGCCAGGCACCCGGCGATCGCCCCGTCTCGCTCACGAAGCGCCGGTTGAAGGTGCGGACGCTCATCCGCGCCGCCGCCGCGAGCCGGGCGACGTCCAGAGGCTCGTCCAGACGCGCGAGCGCCCAGACGCGGGCGGCGGCCGTGCTGTCGTCGTCGGCAGCCGGGACGGGCCGATCGATGAACTGCGCCTGTCCCCCGTCGCGCCAGGGCGGCACGACGCAGTAGCGGGCCGCGCGGTTGGCCACCGTCGCGCCGAAATCGCGGCGGATCAGATGCAGGCACAGGTCGACGCCCGCCGCCAGCCCGGCCGAGGTCAGCACGTCGCCGTCGTCAACGAACAATCGGTTCTCATCGAGCAGGACGTCCGGGTACAGCGCCCTGAACTCGGCGGCTTTGTGCCAGTGGGTCGTCGCCGGCCGCCCGTCGAGCAGCCCGGCGGCAGCCAGGACGAACGCACCGGTGCAGATCGACACCATCCGGGTGCCGGGCCGCACCGACGCGAGCGCGGCTCGCACGTCGTCGTCGAGCACGCCGTGCTGCCGCGCTGAGGGCAGCCGGGTGCCCGGGACGATCACCGTGTCCGCCTGCCTCAGCGCGCGGGCGTCACCCGAGGGCACCATCGCCCAGCCCGAGTCGGTGGGCACGGGGGCGGCGGTCAGCCCCGCGACCGTGACGTCGTAGAGCGGATGCCCGCTGCCATCACGCGCCGCGCTCAGCAGCTGCGGCGGGATCGCGGCGTCGAAGCCGACGACCGGTGCGAGCAGCAGGACGGTCACGCGATGCACGGCCATGGCACGATCCTGGCACATATCGGCATCTCTGCCACTGGTTGCCCCGCTGCGCAACAGCAAGACTCGACGCCGTGAGCACCACCGAACCCCGCGACATTGCCGCGGTCGATCGTCCGACCGCAGGCCGCCGGCGCGTCCATCCGGCCTGGACGGTCGCCGCGGTCACCTTCGTGACCATGCTCGGCGCGGCCGGGTTCCGCTCCGTCCCCAGCGTCATGATGGACCCGCTGCACATGGAGTTCGGCTGGTCACACGGCACCATCGGCTTCGCGATGTCGATCAACATGACGCTGTTCGGGGTGATGTCACCCTTCGCGGCGGCGCTCATGGACCGCTTCGGCATCCGCCCGGTCGTCGCGACGGCGCTGGTGCTCGTCGCTGCGGGCAGCGGGCTGACCGTCTTCATGACCGCGGCGTGGCAGCTGCTGCTGCTGTGGGGCGTCCTGATCGGGATCGGCACCGGCTCGATGTCGATGGCCTTCGTCGCGACCGTCTCGACGCGCTGGTTCGTGGCTCGGCGGGGGCTGGTGAGCGGAGTGCTCACCGCCGCCAATGCCACCGGCCAGCTGGTGTTCCTGCCGGTGGTTGCGGCGCTGACCGCGCACCACGGCTGGCGGACGGCGTCGGTCACGGTCGCGCTAGCCGCGCTGGTGGTCGTCCCGCTGGTGCTGTTCCTGATGCGCGACCACCCGCACGACCTCGGAGTGCTCGCCTATGGGGCCACCGCCGACCAGCCCGGCCCGCCTCGTGCGCACCGGGCCGGCAGCAGCGCAGGCGTCGCGATCGGCGCGCTGCGGAGCGCGGTCCGCCGGCCGGTGTTCTGGCTGCTGGCCGGCAGCTTCGCGATCTGCGGCGCAACCACCAACGGGCTGATCGGCACGCACTTCATCCCGGCCGCGCACGATCACGGCATGCCGGTCACCACTGCGGCGAGCCTGCTCGCGCTGGTCGGCGTCTTCGACGTCGGCGGCACGATCGCATCCGGCTGGCTGACCGACCGCGTCGACCCGCGGGCGCTGCTGCTCGTCTACTACGCCGGGCGCGGGCTGTCGCTGCTGGCGCTGCCCTCGCTGCTCTCGCCCGGCACGACGCCGGGCACCTGGGTGTTCATCCTGTTCTACGGCCTGGACTGGGTGGCCACCGTTCCGCCGACCGTCGCCCTGTGCCGCGAGTACTTCGGCGAGCAGGCCCCGGTCGTCTTCGGCTGGGTGTTCGCCGCACACCAGATCGGCGCGGCGGTCGCGGCAGCCGGGGCGGGCGTCATCCGCGACGACCTGGGCTCCTACGACCTGGCCTTCTACCTGGCCGCCGGGCTGTGCGCGTTCGCCGCGCTGCTCTGCCTCTCTGCGCGCCGCTCCGCACGGACGATCAACGCAGGTCCGAGCCCTGCAACTCCGGACGGCGTGCCACGATGAAGCCGCCGAACGGGATGATCGAGTCGAGGGCCACGACGAGCATCGTTCGGGCGTCCCAGCCCACCGTGCGGCGCACCTGGAACAGGGCCAGCACGTAGGCGATGAACAGCGCGCCGTGGATGGGCCCCACGATCTGGACGCCCAGCTGCCGGTGCGGCGTCGTCGCGTACTTGACGATCGTGGCCACGATGAGGACCAGCCAGGACGTCGCCTCTGCCATCGCCACCAGTCGGAACCCCTTGACGATCGGCGAGGTGGCGGTCTCCGGCATGGGCAGGCTCCCTAGGTGAACGCGGACAGTCCGGTGATCGAACGCCCGACGATCAGGGTGTTGATCTCGCGGGTGCCCTCGTAGGAGTACAGCGCCTCGGCGTCGTTGAAGTG
>CAZZZE010000165.1:0-6381 GCA_964658365.1 uncultured Jatrophihabitantaceae bacterium | reverse complement strand
GGCGCCGACCGCTGCGCCGTCGACGAACGACAGCACCCACGCACCGGCCTTCTTCGTCTCCGCCGAGCGGATGCACGGCATGACCGCCGGGACGAGGCCGGGGATGGTGGCGCCCTGGCTGCACACGACGCAGACCTCGCGGAGCGTGGCCAGCGCCAGCAACGCCGTCTGCGCCGCGTCGGGGTCGCGCTGGTAGGACTCGTCGCCGAACGCCGGCTCGACCACTACGTCCAGGCCGGCGTCGTTGGCGAACGGACCGACGGTCTGCACGCACCGCAGCGGGTCAGCCGACAGCACCCGGCCGGGGGCGAAGCGGTGCAGGAAGCCGGCCAGGGCGCGGGCCTGCCGTCGTCCGGCCGGATCCAGCGGACGCTGATCGTCGGGCCCGGACCATTCCGATCGCTTGCCGGCCTTGGCGTGCCGGACGAGCACGATCACCGAATCCGGGACCGGTACCGCCGCGAACGCCTCGATGATGTGCCGGTCGCCGGCGTAGCCGCACCGCTCGCGCGCCTCCGGCACCGGCAACCACACCACGTCGTCGACCTCGTCGCCGGCGGTGAACCCACCGTCGAGGTGGCGCATCGTCCAGTAGCTGACCGTTTTGCGCTGCCCGTCGACGTCGTAGGAGACGGTGGGCAGCCGACGCGACACCGCAACCCGCGAACCCAGCTCCTCGCCGATCTCGCGGACAGCGGCGGCGAGCTCCGACTCACCCGATTCCAGCTTGCCCTTGGGCAGCGACCAGTCGTCGTAGCGCGGGCGGTGCACCAGCGCGACGTGGACGACGTCGTCGCGCAACCGCCACACGACGCCTCCCGCGGCGCGGATGGTCCGCCGCGACGATCGCTTGTCCGACATCGGCTACTCCCTGCGCGTGGCCAGCCGCTTGATCAGCAGCTCCTGGAAGTCGCGGTGTTCACCATCGGAACGCACCCATTCGCCGTCGGGCTGCAGGTCCCAGGCCGACACGTTGTCGTCGAAGGCGAGGTCGAGGAAATCCTGCAGGTGCGCGCGTGACGCGCGGTCGGTCACCTGGCACAGCACCTCGACGCGCCGGTCGAGGTTGCGGTGCATGAGATCGGCCGAGCCGATCCAGTACTGCGGATCGCCGTCGCCGCCGAAGTAGTACACCCGCGAGTGCTCGAGGAACCGGCCCAGGATGGACCGGGTACGGATGTTCTCCGACAGCCCCGGCACGCCCGCCTTGATCGTGCAGAACGTGCGCACGAGCAGCTCGATACGCACCCCGGCCTGCGACGCCCGGTACAGCGCGTCGATCGTCTGCTCGTCGACGAGGTGGTTGGTCTTGAACCGGATCAGCGCGGGACGCCCGGCACGGGCCAGCGCGATCTCGCGCTCGATCCGTTCGATGAGGCCCGCGCGGATGCCCTGCGGCGCCACGAGCAGCGAGCGGTACTGCGTCTGCCGCGAGTAGCCGGTGAGCACGTTGAACAGGTCGGTGAGGTCGGCGCAGATCTGCGGGTCGGCGGTGAACAGCCCGAGGTCCTCGTACATCCGCGCGGTCTTCGGGTTGTAGTTGCCGGTGCCGACGTGGGCGTAGCGGCGGATCTGGTTGCCCTCCTGCCGCACCACCAGCGCCGTCTTGCAGTGCGTCTTCAATCCGACGAAGCCGTAGACGACGTGGCAGCCGGCACGCTCGAGCGCACGGGCCCATTTGATGTTGGCCTGCTCGTCGAAGCGGGCCTTGATCTCGACGAGGGCCACGACCTGCTTGCCGGCCTCGGCGGCGTCGATGAGCGCCTCGACGATCGGCGAGTCACCGGACGTGCGGTACAGCGTGTGCTTGATGGCCAGCACGTTGGGGTCGGCCGCGGCCTGCTCGATGAAGCGTTGCGTGCTGGTCGCGAACGACTCGTACGGGTGGTGCACCAGGACGTCGCCGTCGCGCATGGTGGCGAACACGGACTTGGGCGTCTCGCCCTCGGCGAAGCGCGGGTTGGTGATCGGGACGAAGGGACGTTCCTTGAGCTTCGGACGGTCGACGTCGTAGACCTGGTGCAGCGAGCTGAGGTCGAGCAGTCCGGGCACGCGCAGCACGTCGTCGGGGCCGACCTCGATCTCGCTGGCGAGCAGCGTCACGATGTCCTCGTCGATGTCGTCGGTGACCTCGAGGCGCACGGCCGGGCCGAACCGCCGGCGGGTGAGCTCGCGTTCGAGGGCCTGCAGGAGGTCCTCGTCGCGGTCCTCCTCGACCTCGAAGTCGGCGTTGCGGGTGACCCGGAAGACGTGGTGCTCGACGACCTCCATGCCGGGGAACAACATCTGCAGGTGGGCGGCGATGAGGTCCTCGATGGGCAGGTACTCGATCTCCGACGGGCTCTCGGACACCACCACGAACCGCGGCACGTTGTTGGGGACCTTGACCCGGGCGAAGCGCTGCACCTCCTCGTCGGGATCGCGCACGAGCACGGCCAGGTTCAGTGACAGCCCGGAGATGTAGGGGAACGGGTGCGACGGGTCGACGGCCAGCGGGGTGAGCACCGGGAAGACCTTCGACTCGAAGTACTCGGCGAGCTGCGCATGCTCGTCGGAGTCCAGGGCGTCCCAGCGGCGGATGTGGATGCCGTGGTCCTCGAGCTCGGGGTTGACGATCTCCTTGAAGACCCGGGCGTGCCGGTCGACGAGCTGCTTGATGCGGTCCGACAGCCGGGCCAGGGTATTGCGCGGTGACAACCCGTCGGCCGACGTCACCTGCAACCCGGTGCTCGCACGGCGCTTCAGCCCGGCGATGCGCACCATGTAGAACTCGTCGAGGTTGCTCGCGAAGATCGCGAGGAACTTGGCCCGCTCGAGCAGCGGCTGCGACCGGTCCTCGGCCAGCGCGAGCACCCGGGCGTTGAACGCCAGCCAGGACATCTCGCGGTTGCTGAACCGGTCGTCGGGCAGGTCGTCGACGTGCAGGGCGTCGGGTGCCTCGAGGTCGCCCTCCGGCACGGAATCCGTCGGATCCATCGACACCGACCCGCGGCTGGAGATCGTGCTCGGTTCGACGCTCATGGGCTCACTATGCCGTTTCCGGCTGAGCTCGGGACAGGCGCGGCAGGCCCGACCTCGTGGCGCGTCGCGTCGCCGAGGCCGAGGGCGGCGGCCGCCAGGAGGTCCTCGGCGGTGTCGACGTCGCGCCGCAGGCCCGGGCCCGCCTCGATCAGCGTGGCAGCGCTCGCGTGCCGACCGGCGGAACCGGCACCGAACTGCGGCCGCAACGCCACCCCCGGCGCGGCGGTCAACAGGGTGGTGCCGGTGCCGTCGGCGTCGGGCACGTAGCCGGCGGCGTGCTCGCCGGCCTGTCGCAGGGCCTGCGCGAGCTCGGCCGGTCGCAGGGCGGGCAGGTCGCCGAGCAGGGCGGCCACGCCATCGTCGGGCCAGCGGATGCCGGCATCGGCGGCCGCGTCGGACAGGGCCCGGTTCAGCCCGGTGCGTCGCTGCAGCAGCACCTGCGCCCCGGCCGGCACCGGCTCACCCGGGCGGTCGACGACGAGCACCACCCGGGCCACGCCGGGGGTCGACAGGGCCGCCGCGACGGTGTCGGCGCGGATCGCCCTGACCAGCCGCGCGTGCCCGGCGGCGTCCGCGGCGCGCGGCGCCAGCCGCGACTTCGCCGCGGGCAGCGCCTTCACCGGGATGAGAACGGTCCAGTGCACGGTTCGAGTCTAGGAACGGGACGTGCGCCGGTCCGCGGCTGCCCGTCCCCGACGGGACGCCGCACATGCGGCAGACTGCAGGCGGCCCGCGCACCCCGAAACCCGGGTGAGGCGGTCGCAGCTCGGCAATGAGGCGGAGGACATCGACGTGGCGAGGCTCGCCAAGCTACGCAGGCCGGGACACGGCGAGAAGATGGGCTTCGCCTGGCGGCTGACCTGGTTCGTGCTCTACGCGCCGGCCAGCCTGCTGTTCCGGCTGCGCTACCTGCACCTGCGGCGGATGCCTGAGCAGGGGCCTGCCATCATCGTCGTCAACCACGTCTCGCACGTCGACCCGTTCCTCGTGGCCAAGTTGGTGCTCGACGCGGCCCGGGTCCCGCGTTTCCTGGCCAAGGAGTCGATCTTCGAGGTCCCGGTGGTCGGATGGGGGATGCGCGCCATGGGTCACATCCCGGTCAAGCGCGGCACCACCGACGCCCGCCGGTCGCTGGCCGCGGCCGTGGCCGCGCTCGATCGCGGCGAGCTGATCGTGCTGCACCCCGAGGGCACGGTCACCCGCGACCCGGCCGGTTGGCCGATGGCCGGCAAGACCGGTGTGGCGCGGCTGGCCACGCTGGTGCCCGACGTCCCGGTGATCCCGGTCGTCCAATGGGGCGTGCAGGAACAGGTCGACCTCTACGCGAGGAAGGTCAGGCTCGTGCCGCGACCGCGGCACACCCTCTCGATCGGCGAGCCGATCGACCTCTCGGCCTTCCACGGCGTGGAGGCCACACCGCGGGTGCTGCGCGAGATCACCGAGGTGATCATGCTGCGCCTGCGCCACGATCTCGCCGACCTGCGCGAACTGCCCGAACCCGCCGGCCCGCTGTTCGTCTGGCGGCGTGTCGGCGAGACGTCCTCGGACGCGGCGTGAGCACCGGATGACCAGAGCGGCGGTGCTCGGCGCCGGCTCGTGGGGCACCACGTTCGCCAAGGTGCTCCTCGATGCCGGCAACGACGTCACGCTGTGGGCCCGTCGTCCCGAACTTGCGGCCCGGATCAACGCCACGCACCACAACGAGGACTACCTGCCGGGCATCGAGCTGCCCGAGGGCGTCGTCGCCACGGACGACGCCGCTGTCGCGCTGCAGGATGCCGAGATCGTCGCGTTCGCCATCCCGTCGCAGACGTTGCGCGAGAACCTGGCCGGGTGGACGCCGCACCTGCCGGCGGACGCCAGCCTGCTGAGCCTGATGAAGGGCGTCGAGCTGGGCACCACCCGGCGCATGAGCGAGGTGATCGCCGAGGTCACCGGCGCCGCCGGCGAACGGATCGTCGTGATCAGCGGGCCGAACCTGGCTCGCGAGATCGCGCTCGAGCAGCCGACGGCGACCGTCGTCGCCTGCACGGACGAGCACCGCGCGGTCGCTGTGCAGACCGCGTGCAGCACCGCCTACTTCCGTCCGTACTCCAACACCGACGTGATCGGCTGCGAGCTGGGCGGCGCGGTGAAGAACGTCATCGCGCTGGCCTGCGGCATGGGCCAGGGCATGGGCTTCGGCCACAACTCGGTGGCCTCGATCATCACCCGGGGGCTCGCCGAGATGGCCCGCCTGGGTGAACGGCTCGGTGCCGACCCGCTCACGTTCGCCGGGCTCGCCGGGCTGGGCGACCTCGTCGCCAGCTGCAACTCGCCGATGGCTCGCAACCGCACGTTCGGCGAGCGGCTCGGCCGCGGCGAGACGCTCGAGCAGGCACAGCAGGCCACGCACGGCCAGGTCGCCGAGGGTGTGAAGTCGTGTCGCTCGGTGCTGCAGCTCGCCCGCAGCCACGACGTCGACGTCCCGATCACCGCCGCGGTCGAGGCGGTCTGCTTCGGCCGGATGTCCCCGCTGGACATGGTCACCCTGCTCATGTCGCGCTCGCGGAAATCGGAAAGTTGACCGGGCCTCGCCGGTAGGGTCACTGGGCGTGGCACGAATTCGGGTCGCCGTGCTGTACGGCGGGCGCAGCAGCGAGCACGGTATCTCGGTGGTGTCGGCGGGCAGCGTGCTCGCCGCGCTCGACCCGAAGCGTTACGACGTCGTCCCGATCGGCATCACCCCGAGCGGCACCTGGGTGCTCACCGATGCCACCCCCGACGCGCTGCGCATCGAGGGCCGCGCGCTGCCGGAGGTCGAGAAGGGCACCGCGGTGGTGCTCAGCGCCGACCCCACCGCCCGCGGCCTGGTGCCGCTCGAGCCCGGCGCGGCGATCGAGGCGCTGGCCGGCGTCGACGTCGTCTTCCCGGTCCTGCACGGCAAGTACGGCGAGGACGGGACGGTGCAGGGCCTGCTGGAACTGGCCGGCGTGCCGTACGTCGGGCCGGGCGTCCTCGCCAGTGCTGTGGCGATGGACAAGGAGTTCAGCAAGCGGCTGCTGCGCGACGCGGGCCTCGAGGTCGGCCGCTTCGCCGTGCTGCGCGCCGGCCGCCCGTGGTCGTCCGCTGACCTGCACCACCTCGGCTTGCCGCTGTTCGTCAAACCGGCCCGCGCCGGGTCGAGCCTCGGGATCACCAAGGTCACTGACTGGGCCGGGTTGACGGCGGCCGTCGACGAGGCGTTCCGCCACGACACCAAGGTGCTGGTCGAGGCCGCGGTCGTCGGTCGCGAGGTCGAGTGCGGTGTGCTCGAGGACGCCGACGGCCGCCCCGAGGCGAGCGTGCCCGCCGAGATCCGGGTGGTCGGCGGGCACGACT
>CAZZZE010000164.1:0-6412 GCA_964658365.1 uncultured Jatrophihabitantaceae bacterium | reverse complement strand
CGACCGCGCCGGCGATACGCATGACCACCAGGTTCGCCGCCTCGCTGTCGATCGCGAGGTCGGCCAGCACGTTGACCATCGCCGGCTGGTCGACCAGCCGGGCGCCGAACGCCGAGCGGTGCGTCGCGTGGTGCACGGCGTTCGCGACGTTGAGCCGCATGCCGCCCGCAGCCATCAGCGAGCAGTCCAAGCGGGTCATGTTGACCATCTCGATGATCGTGGCCACGCCGCGTCCTTCGTCGCCGACGAGCCAGCCGAAGGCTCCGTCGTACTCGACCTCGCCGCTGGCGTTGGACTTGTTGCCCAGCTTGTCCTTCAGCCGCTGCAGGAAGAAGGCGTTGCGGGTGCCGTCGGGCAGCACGCGCGGCACCAGGAAGCACGACAGCCCGCCGGGGGCCTGGGCGAGAGTGAGGAACAGGTCCGACATCGGGGCGGAGGTGAACCACTTGTGCCCGGTGAGCCGGTACCCGCCGTCCGCACTCGGTACGGCGCGGGTGGTGTTGGCGCGGACGTCCGAACCGCCCTGCTTCTCGGTCATCGACATGCCCGCGATGAGCCCGCCCTTGGTCAGCGGCGCGCGCAGCGGTGCGTCGTACACGCGGTTGGTGAGCAGCGGCTCGTACTGTGCGGCCAGGTCGGGCCGGGCGCGCAGGGCGGGCACGACCGCGTACGTCATCGAGATCGGGCACAGGTGCCCGGCGTCGGCCGCGCCCCAGGCGATCACCTTGGCGGCACGGGCCACGTGCGCGCCGTCGCGGGCGTCGGCCCAGGGAGCTGCGTGCAGGCCGTGCTCGACGGCTGTGCGCATCAGGTCGTGGTACTGCGGCAGGTACTCGACCTCGTCCACGCGGTGCCCGAACCGGTCGTGCGTGCGCAGCACCGGCGGGTGGTCGTTCGCCAGCCGGCCGGCCTGCTGCCAGCTCTCGCTGTTGGCGAGCAGCGCGAGTGCACGCACCTCGTCCTCCGCCCAGCCCGCGCCCTCGCGGCGCAGGCCCTCGAGCAGGGCGGGCGAAGTGCTGATGTCTCGCCCCGAGATCGGCGGGACCTGATTGGTGACCTCATGCGTGGGCACGGTCGGGACCTCCGATGGCGCGGTGGGCGAAGGCGAGCAGGGTGGGGACGGCGTCGGGGTCGGCGGGTTCTCGGCGGCGGGCGGCGGTGAGCGGGCCGACCAGCGACTCGCCGATTGCTCCGACGAGCGCGGCCGCGACGGCGTCCGCGTTCTGTGCCGGCAGCTCACCGCTGCGGATCCCGCTGCGCACCGCGTCGGCCAGGACGTCGCGGTAGGCCAGGCGGAACTCCAGGCGCAGCGCATCGACGACCGGGTCGACCGGCTCCGCGAGCAGCGCGTACGCCCGCAGTGGCTGCTTCAGCGCGCGGGCGGCGAACGTCTCGACCACGGCGGCCACCCGCTCGCTGCCACCGCCGGCCTGCTCGGCGGCCGAGCGCACGGCGGCGACCTCGCGGCTGACGGCGACGCGGAAGACGTCGCCGAGCAGTTCGGCCTTGTTTGCGAAGTGGGCGTACACGCTGCCTGCTGCCATTCCGGCCCGGGCCGCGACGGCCGCCACGGTGCAGGCGGCGTACCCGCCGTCGGCGAGCACGTCCTGTGCGGCGGTCACCAGGGCCTCGCGTTGCGCGTCGAGTCGGGCCTGCACCCGGGGCGTGCGACGGTAGGCCATAGCAAGCAGTGAACCACGGATTCAGAGCTTGCGGAGAACGCGGACCGCGGCTAGCCGTACAGCGCCGACGCGCCGCACTCGGCGCAGGTCCAGGTGTCGCCCGCGGCGGCCAGCTCGCCGTGGGCGATGCATGCGGGCCGGCCGGTCGCGGCGAGCACCACGTTGCCGAGGCTGACGTCCCAACCGCCGTCCGAGTCGCGCAGTACCGCCCCGGTCGGCGTGCTCGCCAGCCGTGACCGCTCGAGCGCGCGGACCGCGTCGGCGGTGGCCAGCCAGGCCTCGCTCGTCTTCGTCCATTCGGTGGGCAGGCTCGCCTCGGCGACGTCGACGGTGCCGGCGGCACCGACCTGGACCACGGCGGTCTGCTCGCTGCCGTCACCGCGGCGGAAGGTGACGGCCCACCGGCCGTTGCCGGGCAGCGCCTCGACTCGATGAAGAACGGCGTCCACGGCACGAGCATGCCGCAGCCCTCGCTCTCGGCGGCACGGGGGCGCGGTAGCGTGCCCCATGGCCGACTTCGAGGACGTCCGCCGTATCGCGCTCGCCCTGCCCGAGACCGTCGAGGACAACGACGCGTTCAGCGTCGTCGGCAAGGGCTTCGTGTGGCCCTGGCGCGAGCGGGTGAACCCGAAGAAGAAGAAGATCAAGCGCTTCGACGTGGTCGCACTGCGCACCGACGGGGTCGGCGAGAAGGATGCGCTCATCAGCGCCGACCCGCGCAAGTTCTTCACCGAGGACCACTACAACGGCTATGCCGCAGTGCTGTTGCGCCTCGACGAGGTCGACGTCGACGAGCTGCGCGAACTGCTCACCGACGCCTGGCGCGTGCAGGCCCCCAAGCGGCTGCGCAAGGCGCTGGACGCGCAGCGCGGGACGGGCTGATCAGCCTGCCTCGGCACGCGCCTCGAGACGGCTCAGCGCGTGCCGTGAGACAGTGCAGGCATGTGCCGCAACATCCGGACCCTGCACAACTTCGCGCCGCCCGCGACCACGGACGAGGTGCACGCCGCCGCTCTGCAGTACGTCCGCAAGATCAGCGGCACGGCGCGGCCGTCGGCGGCGAACCAGGCCGCGTTCGACCGGGCCGTCGCCGAGATCGCCCACGTCACGGCGCACCTGCTCGAGGATCTCGTCACCGCCGCTGCGCCGAAGGACCGCGACGTCGAGGCGGCGAAGGCGCGGGCCCGCGCGGCCGAGCGCTACCAGCGCGCCTGACCCGCCCGCGTCACTGATGCGCCTGCGTCAGCGGGCGGCGTTCAAGGCATCGACGAGTTCGACCGCGGTGCTGCAGCGGTCCAGTAGCTCGCCCACGTGCGCCCGGGTGCCGCGCAGCGGCTCGAGCATCGGCACCCGCACCAGCGACTCGCGCCCGACGTCGAAGATCACCGAGTCCCAGGACGCCGCGGCCACGGACTGGCCGTAGCGGCGCAGGCACTCGCCGCGGAAGAAGGCCCGGGTGTCGGCCGGCGGAGTGCCCACCGCGCTCTGCGCGTCGCCGTCGTCGAGCAACCGCTCGAACGCTCCGCGTGACACGAGGCGGTTGTAGAGCCCCTTCTCGGGCCGCACGTCGCTGTACTGCAGGTCGACGAGTTGCAGGCGCGAGGAGTCCCAATCGAGGTTGTCGCGGTCGCGGTAGCCCTCGAGCAGGCGCAGCTTGGCGACCCAGTCGAGCTCGCGG
Organism: uncultured Jatrophihabitantaceae bacterium; assembly: GCA_964658365.1. Lineage (GTDB taxonomy): Bacteria > Actinomycetota > Actinomycetes > Mycobacteriales > Jatrophihabitantaceae > Jatrophihabitans. The sequence continues at coordinate 3,052 of CAZZZE010000164.1, read as the reverse complement.
GCGAGCAGGAACGCGTCCTGCTTCAACCGGCTCAGCACCGATTCCCAGCGGTCCAGGACGTCGCGGGTCTGGCTGTCGGCGTCGGCGCCGAGGCGGTCGTCGACGAACTTGCGCGCGCGGTCGAGGTACTCGCCCTGCAGGTCGAGCGCGGTGATCGTCCGGCCGTCGACGAGCTGGATCGCATGCCGCAGGGAGGGGTCGTGGGAGACGTCGTGCAGCTCGCGCACGGGATGCGTCACGGCGAGGTCGTCACCCAGGAAGTTGGCCTCGATCATGGCCAGCACCAGGGCGGTGGTGCCGACCTTGAGGTAGGTCGAGATCTCCGACATGTTCGCGTCGCCGATGATCACGTGCAGGCGCCGGTACCGATCGGCGTCGGCGTGCGGCTCGTCGCGGGTGTTGATGATGGGCCGCTTCAGGGTGGTCTCGAGACCGACCTCGACCTCGAAGAAGTCGGAGCGCTGGGAGATCTGGAAACCGCTGGTGCGCCCGTCCTGGCCGAGCCCGACCCGGCCCGCACCGGTGATCACCTGGCGGGTGACGAAGAACGGGATCAGCCCGCGGACGATCGCCGCGAACGGCGTGTCGCGGCTGCACAGGTAGTTCTCGTGCGCGCCGTAGGACGCGCCCTTGTTGTCGGTGTTGTTCTTGTACAGGTTGATGGCGGTGTTCACGCCGGGCATGGTCGTCAACCGGCGGATGGCCTCGAGCATGACCAGCTCGCCGGCCTTGTCCCAGCGCACGGCGTCGAGCGGGTTGGTGACCTCGGGGCTCGAGTACTCCGGGTGCGCGTGGTCGACGTAGAGGCGGGCGCCGTTGGGCAGGATGACGTTCGCCATCCCCGCGTCCTCCTCGGCGTCGATGAACTCCTGCGCCACGGTGCCACTGCCGCCGCCGAGGTCGAAGCCCCGCGCGTCCCGCAGGGGCGACTCCTCCTCGAAGTCCCAGCTCGCCCGCCGGGCGCGCCCGGCCGGCAGGGTGTTGGCGTAGGCGTTGACGACCTGCGCCGAGAGCAGCATGGCGTTGGCCGCGGGTTGCCCCGGCAGGCTGACGCCGTACTCGACCTCGGTGCCCATCACACGTCTGACTGTCACCCGTTTAACCTACGTCCTCGACCACCGCCGGGCGCTGAGCGGCGAGCCGGTGCTCAGAGCAGCAGCTTGACGAGCGCGGCGATGCCGACCACCACGATCGTCGCGCGCAGGACGGTCGGTGAGAGGCGGCGCCCGATGCGGGCGCCGAGCAGGCCGCCGGCGATCGAGCCGGCGGCGACCAGCCCGGCCGCGACCCAGTCGATGTGCCCGGGAGCCACGACGAGGAAGACCACCGCGGCGACCAGGTTGACCAGCCCGGCGAGCACGTTCTTCAGGGCGTTCTGACGTTGCAGCGACTCGGCCAGGAACAGGCCGAGCAATCCCATCAGCAGGACGCCCTGCGCCGCGCCGAAATAGCCCCCGTAGACGCCGGTGCCGAAGCTGGTGAGCACGAGCGCCGGCCCGACCCGCGTGCTCGCACCGCCGCCGCGCGCCTGCATCCGGGCTGTCAGCCGCCTGCCGAACACGACCAGCAGCAGCGCCACGATAATCAGCGCCGGGACGATAGCCGTGAAGGCGCTGGCCGGCAGCTTCAGCAGCAGGACGGCACCGACCAGCGCGCCGGCGGCGGTCGCCGGCCCGAGCACGAGCACCCGGGACCGCTGCCCGGCCAGCTCGCGGCGGTAGCCGTAGGCGCCGACGAACGAGCCCGGGAACAGGCCGAGGGCGTTCGTGACGTTCGCCGTGACGGGCGACAACCCCACTCCGAGCAGCACCGGGAACGACACGAGCGTGCCCGAGCCGACGACCGTGTTGATGGTGCCGGCCCAGATGCCGGCCACGAGGACGAGCAGCCCCTCCCAGAACGTCACCCTGCGAGTCTCTCAGCGCTTCGCTGCGGTCAGCGGTGACCCACCACATTGATCACGTTGCCGTCGGGATCGGCGAAGAAGAACCGTCGCACGGCCCACTCCTCGTCGGTGATGGGATGGACGATCCGCCCGCCGGCGCTGACCACGCCGGCGAAGGCAGCGTCGACGTCGTCGACCCGCACGCTGATCACCGAGTCGACCGGCGCCGTCTGGTCACGGGTCACGGTGTGCAGCTCGACCGGGGCGGCGGGCGATGCGGTGAGGAACCCGACCCAGCCGAAGTCGCCGGCGATGTCGAACCCGAGTGCCTCGGCGTAGAACCGGTTGGCCGTCGCGGTGTCCGCGACCGGCAGATTCGGGATGACCCCGATGACGCGCATACCTAGAGGTATTGACCGGTGTTGCCCACGGTGTCGATGGCGCGGCCCGCCTCGGTGCCCTTGCCGCCGGAGACGAGCGTGCGGATGTAGACGATCCGCTCGCCCTTCTTGCCGGAGATCCGGGCCCAGTCGTCGGGGTTCGTGGTGTTGGGCAGGTCCTCGTTCTCGCGGAACTCGTCGACGCAGGCAGCCAGCAGGTGCTGCATGCGCAGACCGCGCTCGCCGTGCGTCAACAGGTCCTTGATCGCCATCTTCTTCCCGCGGTCGACGATGTTCTGGATCATCGCGCCGGAGTTGAAGTCCTTGAAGTACAGGATCTCCTTGTCGCCGTTGGCGTAGGTGACCTCGAGGAACCGGTTCTCCTCGCTCTCGGTGTACATGCGTTCGACCGTGTTCTGGATCATCGACGCGACGGTGGCCTCGGGGTCACCGCCGTTCTCCTTGAGGTCCTCGTCGTGGATCGGCAGGCCCGGCAGGATGTACTTGCTGAAGATGTCGGCCGCAGCCTGCGCGTCGGGTCGCTCGATCTTGATCTTCACGTCGAGCCGGCCGGGCCGCAGGATGGCGGGGTCGATCATGTCCTCGCGGTTCGAGGCGCCGATGACGATGACGTTCTTCAGGCCCTCGACGCCATCGATCTCGGACAGCAACTGCGGGACGATCGTGTTCTCGACGTCGGAGCTCACGCCGGAGCCGCGGGTGCGGAAGATGGAGTCCATCTCGTCGAAGAACACGATGACCGGCGTGCCGTCGGACGCCTTCTCGC
>CAZZZE010000163.1:0-6431 GCA_964658365.1 uncultured Jatrophihabitantaceae bacterium | reverse complement strand
CCTCGGCGGGCCCGCAACGCCGGTACGCCCAGGGCGAGCACACCCGCCAGGGCCGCCCACGCCGGCGACCAACCGAGGGCCGAGACCGCCACGAACCCGACCACGGTGATACCGAGGACGGTCAACGCGTAGATCGGGGCCGAAGGCCGTTCATCGTCAGCGCCCGGATCGGCCGGGGCGTCGCCGTCGGTGACGAGGTCGGCGCGCAGGTCGCCGGCGAAGCTGACCCGCAGCGCCAGGTACTCGAGACCGCAGGCGATCGCCCACGGAGCGGCCATCAGCGCGGTGAACCGCGCGAAGCTCAGCCCGGATGCGGCGTAGGCGAGCAGGTTGGTCAGGTTGGAGACGGGCAGCAGCAACGACCCGGAATTGGCCAGGTGCAGGCAGGCGAACACGTGCGGACGGGACCGCACCCGCATCCTGGCCGTCGTCGCCAGCACGACGGGGGTCAGCAGGACCACGGTCGCGTCCAGCGTGAGGACGGCGGTCACCAACGCGGCCAGCGCCACCACCAGAGGCAGCAGTCGCGTCGCCCGTCCGCGCGAGGCCCGCTGCGCCTGGGCGCCCAGGTAGCTGAAGACGCCGAACGCGGCGCACAGCCGGCCGAAGACCAGGATGGCGACGAGGAAACCGACGGTTGCGGCCAGCCGGTGGACCGAGCCGGTGGCTCCGGACCACGGCTCGATCCCGACCAGGATCGACAGGAGCGCCGCGGGAACGGCTATGGCCGCTTCGGGTATCCCGAACGGACGGAAGATCGCCGCGACGAGGGCCAGCGCCAATAGCGCGATGGAAACCGTCTCCGCCAAGGCGCCATTCACTTGTCCACGATAGGAGACGCGACCGGGCCGACTTCGCCGCTCGCTCTGCCGGCCCGAGTGATGGCTACGCCGGTTCCAGGGTGACGACGTGACCGTCGGCCAGCCGCACGCCGTCGGCACACTTGGCCTCCACGGTGCCGCCGGCGAACTGCTCGTTGTACAGCCGGGCGTACACGCCGTCGTGGCGCAGCAATTCTTCGTGACTTCCGGATTCCACGACGACGCCGTTGTCCATGGCGAAGATGACGTCGGCAGCGCGGATGGTCGACAGCCGGTGGGCGATGGCGATGGTCGTCCGTCCGGCCATGAGGGGCTCCAGAGCGGCCTGCACGAGTCTCTCGCTCACTGTGTCGAGGGCCGAGGTCGCCTCGTCCAGGATGAGCACCCGCGGGTCCTTGAGCAGCACCCGAGCTATGGCCAGCCGCTGCTTCTCCCCGCCGGACAGGCGGTAACCGCGCTCGCCGACGATCGTGTCGTAGCCGTCCTCGAAGCTCATGATGCGGTCGTGGATGTTCGCGGCGCGGGCGGCCGATTCGATCTCGGCCTGGGCGGCGTCGGGGCGGGCGTAGGCGATGTTGTCGCGGATCGTGGCGTGGAACAGGTAGCTCTCCTGGGTGACCATTCCGACCGCGGCGGCGACGCCGGCCTGGGTGAGTTCACGCAGGTCGGTGCCGTCCAGACGGACCGAGCCGCGAGTCGGGTCGTAGAGGCGGGGCACCAGGTAGCTGATCGTGGTCTTGCCGGCTCCGCTCGCCCCGACCACCGCCGCCAACTGGCCTTGGCGCACGGACAGGTTGACCCCCCGCAGCGCCCACGGCACCGTCGGGTCGTCGGCCCGTTCGGTTTCGTAGGTGAACCAGACGTCGCGCAACTCGACCTCGCCGCGGACCCGCTCCAGCGGCAACTCGCGCGCGTCGGGCCCGTCCTTGATGTCCGGGACCAGGTCGAGGTAGTCGAACACCCGGTGGAACAGGGCCACCGAACCCGACACCTCGGTGGCCGTGGTCAGCGTCTGCGCGATCGGCATGAACAACCGGGCCTGCAACGTGGTGACGGCGATGATCGTGCCGGCGGTGAGCCCGTGCGCTCCGCGGGACAGTTCCCAGCCGGCCAGCAGGTACACGAACACGGGCGTGATCGAGAAGAACGTCGACACGACGGCGAAGAACGCGCGGCTCACCAGCTGTTGGCGAATGGCCAAGGTGGCCAGCCGTTCGTTCTCAGCCACGTACCGCGCGGTCGAACGGTCCTGCCCGCCGAACACCTTCGACAGCAAAGCACCCGATACGGAAAGGGTTTCCTCGGTCAGCGCGGTCATGTCGGACAGCGCGCCCTGCGTCTCGCCGGACAACCGGCGCCGCGTCTTGCCGACCCGTCCGGTCAGCCAGACGAACAGGGGAGTGAGGCACAAGGACAGGACGGTGAGCTGCCACGACAACACCAGCATCGCGATCAGCGTGCTGATCAGGGTCACCGTGTTGGACAGGATCGTGCTGGCCGTATCGGTGATGACCGACTGCAGGCCGCCGACGTCGTTGGCCAGACGGCTCTGGATGTCGCCGGTCCGGGTCGCGGTGAAGAAGCGCAGCGACAAGGTCTGCAGGTGGGTGTACAACGAGGTGCGCAGATCGCGCAGGACGCGTTGCCCGACCGCGTTGGTGAGGTAGCTCTGCCACACCCCGACCACGGCGCTGAGCACGGGCGCAGCGATCATCAGCGAGAGCAGCAAGTACAGCAGGTGCAGGTTGGGTCCACCGGACACGAACAGGGCCCGATCGAACACGATCTTCACGAGCAGGGGAGCGACGACCCCGAGCCCGCTCGTCACCACGATGAGCACGCCGATCACGGCGAGCTGGCCGCGGTAGGGCCGGAACAGCCCGGCGATCCGGCGCAGCAACGGACGATCCGACAGCGTGGTCTCCAGGCTCTGCCGCGCGTCGGCCAGGCTGATGCCGCCCCCGCCCATTCCGCCCCGCCCACCGCCTCGCCCGGGCATCGACATGGCCACTCCTCCGGACTCGAACAGCTGAACCGACTCGAACGACGCGAACGCTGCGCCGACCCTAATGCGGTCCCATGACAGAAACGGTCGCCGTTCGCCCTCAGCCGAGCGGTGGTCGCGATCGGATGGGCCGGCGACGACTAGGCAACCTCGGAAGGGACATGGCACGATCGCGCAGGTGACCAGACCCGCGGCCGAGCAGCATCTGCGCGACCTCGTGCTGCTGCGCCGCGTCCGCGACCGGATCGACCGGGAGTACGCCCAGCCGCTGGACGTCGAGGCGCTCGCGCGCGGGGTGAACATCTCGGCCGGACACCTCAGCCGCCAGTTCCGCCTCGCCTACGGTGAGTCGCCGTACTCCTACCTGATGACGCGACGCATCGAGCGGGCCATGGCGCTGCTGCGTGGTGGCGATCTCAGCGTCACCGAGGTTTGTTTCGCGGTCGGCTGCGCGTCGCTGGGCACGTTCAGCACCCGGTTCACCGAACTCGTCGGTATGCCGCCCAGCATCTACCGGCGCGACGCGGCCGGCGCCACCGTGGGCCTGCCGTCGTGCGTCGCGAAACAGGTGACCAGACCGGTCAGGAATCGAGAAGCGCCGGCCAAATTGCCGCAGCTAGCCTGACCGTCATGGACATCACCATCCACTCGGCCCTTCTCCCGCACGACGACGCGGAGGCCTCCCTGGCCTTCTACCGCGACGCCCTCGGCTTCGAGGTCCGCAACGACGTCGAGTACGGCGGGATACACTGGCTCACCCTCGGCCCGCCCGACCAGCCTGGCACCTCCATCGTCCTGTACCCGCTGGCCGGCACCCCCGGCGTCACCGACGACGAGCGCCGCACCATCTCCGAGATGATGGCCAAGGGCTCGTTCGCCAGCATCAACCTGGCCACCACCGATCTCGACGGTGCGTTCGAGCGGCTGCAGGCCGGCGACGCCGAGGTCGTCCAGGAACCGACCGAACAGCCGTACGGCATTCGCGACTGCGCCTTCCGCGATCCCGCGGGCACGCTGATCCGCATCCAGGAGTTGCGCTGAACCGCCTGCGGTCGCGGCTACGACCGACGCTGACGGTCCGGTGACCGAATCGGGGCACGTGGCCGACCGTCACGACCTGATCCGCGTGCACGGCGCGCGGGTGAACAACCTGAAGAATGTCAGCGTCGAGATCCCGAAGCGCCGACTGACGGTATTCACCGGTGTCTCCGGCTCGGGGAAGAGTTCGCTGGTGTTCGGCACCATCGCCGCGGACTCGCAGCGACTGATCAACGAGACGTACAGCGCGTTCGTGCAGGGCTTCATGCCCACGCTGGCGCGGCCCGACGTCGACCTGCTCGAAGGGCTCACGACGGCGATCGTCGTCGACCAGCAGCGGATGGGTGCCGACACCCGCTCCACGGTCGGCACGGCCACGGACGCCAACGCGATGTTGCGGATCGTCTTCAGCCGCTGCGGAAAGCCACACATCGGCTCGCCGCAAGCGTTCTCCTTCAACGTCGCCTCGATCAGCGGAGCCGGCGCGGTCTCGGTCGAACGTGGCGGACAGACCGTCAAGGAGCGCCGCAGCTTCAGCGTCACCGGCGGAATGTGTCCCCGTTGCGAGGGTCGGGGCTCGGTCACCGACATCGACCTGGCCGCGTTGTACGACGACAGCAAGTCCCTCAACGAGGGTGCGCTCACCGTGCCCGGCTACAGCATGGACGGCTGGTTCGGCCGGATCTTCGGCGGCTGCGGCTTCTTCGACCCGGACAAGCCGGTCGGCCGGTTCACCAAGCGGGAGCTGAACGACCTGCTGTACAAGCCGCCGACCAGGATCAAGGTCGACGGCATCAACCTGACCTACGAGGGGCTGATCCCCAAACTGCGCAAGACGATGCTGGCCAAGGACGTCGACTCGTTGCAGCCGCACGTCCGCGCGTTCGTGGAGCGCGCCGTCACCTTCACGGCATGTCCCGAATGCGGTGGCACCCGGCTGTCCGGGGCGGCCCGCTCGTCGAAGATCAAGGGCAGCAACATCGCCGACGCGTGCGCCACGCAGATCAGCGACCTGGCCGGCTGGGTGCGCGACCTCGACGAGCCGTCGGTGGCGCCATTGCTCGACGCCTTGGCCAAGACCCTCGACTCGTTCGTGGAGATCGGGCTCGGCTACCTCTCTCTCGACCGGCCATCGGGCACGTTGTCCGGCGGTGAGGCCCAGCGGGTCAAGATGGTCGGCCACCTCGGGTCGTCGCTCACCGACGTGACCTACGTCTTCGACGAGCCGACGGTCGGGCTCCACCCGCACGACATCGCCCGGATGAACGAGTTGCTGCTGCGCCTGCGCGACAAAGGCAATACCGTGCTGGTCGTCGAGCACAAGCCGCAGACGATCGCGATCGCCGATCACATCGTCGATCTCGGTCCCGGCGCGGGCGCTGCCGGTGGCGCCATCTGCTTCGCGGGCACGTTGGAGGGGCTGCGTGGCAGCGACACCCTGACCGGTCGCCATCTCGCCGATCGGGCCGTACTCAAGACCGACGTCCGCACGCCCAGCGGCGCGTTGGAGATCCGCGGCGCGTCGACCCACAACCTGCGCGACGTCGACGTGGACATCCCGCTCGGGGTGCTGGTGGTGGTGACCGGCGTAGCCGGGTCCGGAAAGAGCTCACTCATCAACGGGTCGGTGTCGGGCCGGGACGGGGTGGTGACGATCGGTGCCGCCGCGATCAGGGGATCGCGGCGCAGCAACCCGGCGACGTACACCGGGCTGCTCGACCCGATCCGCAAGGCGTTCGCCAAGGCCAACGGCGTCAAGCCCGCGCTGTTCAGCGCGAATTCCGAGGGCGCCTGCCCCAACTGCAGCGGCGCCGGCGTCATCTACACCGACCTGGCGATGATGGCCGGTGTCGCCACCACCTGCGAGGAGTGCGACGGAAAGAGGTTTCAAGCGTCAGTGCTGCACCATCGCCTCGGCGGCCGCGACATCAGCGAGGTGCTGGGCATGCCGGTCCTCGAGGCCGCCGAGTTCTTCGGTAGCGGCGACGCGCACACGCCGGCCGCACTGGCCGTCCTCGGCCGTCTGACCGACGTCGGGCTCGGCTACCTCAGCATCGGCCAGCCGCTGACCACGTTGTCCGGCGGCGAGCGTCAGCGGCTCAAGCTGGCCACGCACTTGGGAGAGAAGGGCGGCGTCCTGATCCTGGACGAGCCCACCTCCGGCCTGCACCTGGCCGACATCGAAAACCTGCTGGTCCTGCTCGACCGCATCGTCGACTCGGGCAAGTCGGTCGTGGTCATCGAGCACCACCAGGCGGTGATTGCGCACGCGGACTGGATCATCGACCTCGGACCGAACGCCGGCCACGACGGTGGTCGCATCGTCTTCGCCGGCCCGCCGGCGGACCTCGTCGCCGCGGGTTCCACGCTGACCGGTCGACACCTCGCGGCGTACGTAGGTTCGCCTCGATCACGTTGATCGTTACCCGGCCCGCCGAATGTTCAGCGTTATGTGCGCGATAGGCCCCAGAACGCTGCCTGATCAGTACGTTGCCCGGTCGTGGTCGTCGACTCGACAGGATCAGGTCAACCCAAGGTGCCGATAATCGACATTATGACAATACAAC
>CAZZZE010000162.1:0-6442 GCA_964658365.1 uncultured Jatrophihabitantaceae bacterium | reverse complement strand
GATCCTTCGCCAGCTGGACCGCCTGCTCGCCGTCGCTGGCCTCGCCGACGACCTCGAACCCCTCTTCCTCCAGCATCTCGCGGAGGTCGAGGCGGATCAGCGCCTCGTCCTCGGCGATGATGATCCGCATGGAGGGCATCGCACCAGGCGTCGAGGGCACAGCCACCGTGATCCTCTCGCTTGAGGTGAACGAGAGCTCACCCTAACGAAGCTAGTATGACCACCGAGTTACAGGCCCCTGTGGCGGAACTGGCATACGCGATGGTCTCAAACACCATTGCCGAAAGGCTTGTGGGTTCGAATCCCACCGGGGGTACCGGCGGACTGACTGTGGCGGTGAGGCAGTGCGGCTGGTGGTGATGCTGGCCCTGGCTCAGCTCCGACATCAAGGGCTGCGCTGGCTGCTGGTGATCGCCGGGGTGGCGCTCGTCGTCGTGATCCCGGTCGTCACCTCCGGCCTGGCGCACGCGGTGCAGGCCCGCACGATCCGCCAGACCATCGCCTCTCTCGGGACCGCCGACCGCACGCTGCTCGTCAGCCAGGAGACCGATTCGACCGCGCGCCGCGGCACTCCCGCGGGTAACGATGCCGAGGTCCGTCGCGGGCTGGCCACGCTCACCGCGGAGCCGGTGGTGCACACGCTGCTGTACCGCCCGATCAGCGCCGGCGGCGTGACCTTCCTGCTGGGCGGGGCCGACGATCTGCCGCGCAACGTGGCGCTGACCAGCGGGCGCTTGCCGCGTAGCTGCACGCCGGCCCGATGCGAGGTGGTGGCCGTCGGCCGGAGCTCGGCGGCATTGAAGCGTGGCGCGGGCACCGTCGGCGCCGTCGTGGTGGGCACCGTACGCAGGCTGTCGCCGGTGCTCGTGACGGGCCAGCTCGATCCGGGTTCGACGCCGCTGCTGCTCGCCGGTGGTGCGGCCGCGGCGGGGCGGCTGACGGTGCTGCAGCTGTTCGGGCGACACGACACGTGGACGGCCCTCGTCGATCCGGACCGGGTGATCCGGTTGGGGGCGACCGGCTGGGTGCGGCGGGCGGAATCGCTCGACGCCCGACTGGCCACGTCGGTGGGCGGTACGTCGCTGGAGGTGCCCAGTGACCAGCTGCTGGCCGGCTCCGCGCGGGCCGACGCCAGCGCGCGCCGGCTGGGTCTGCTCGGCGGGTTCGCCGCAGTGCTGCTGTTCGGCTTCGCGGTGGTGGCGGCCACCGCGCTGCGCGGCGATCAGGGACTGCTCTCGCTCGCCCTGCGCCGGCGGGGCGCCACGGGTGTCCAGCGAGCGGGTGTCACGGTGGTCGAGGTCATCGTGGCGAGCGTGCTCGCGGCCCTGGCCGGCGGCCTGGCCGGCGCGATCGTCGTCGGCGCCGTGTGGAGCCGGGGCACCGGCCTCGTTCCGGCGTCCGCCGCCGGTCACGCCCTGGCGTCCGCCGCGGTATCGGCCGGTGTGCTTGCCGCGGGCGCGGCGGTCGTGGTCGGCGCGGTGCTGCTCTGGCCCGACGGACGGCCTCGCGACGTCTGGCGCGTGCTCGACGTGATCGCCGTGAGCGCCCTGGGCGCGGCCCTGCTCGCCGCCGACCGCGGGTCGACCTCGGCGGATCAGTTGGGTTCCGGCGGGGACCCGCTGGTCATTGCCCTGCCGGTACTGACCGCCACCGTGGCCGGCCTCGTGACCGCTCGCCTGTGGGGCCCTGCGGTCGGCCTGCTCGACCGCGCGGTCGGATACCGTCTGCTGGCGTTGCGGCTGGCGCTGGTGGGCGCGGTGCGTCGGCCGCTGCGCCCCACCGCCACCGCCGCTTTCGTGGCTGCGGCCGTGGCCGCGGTCGTCTTCGCCGGCACCTACCGGGCAAGCCTGCTGGCCAACGACGCCGACCAGGCGGCCTACCAGGTTCCGCTGGGCACGACTCTCACCGGCAACCAGGCCCGCCCGGTACCCAGCGCCCCGGACTCCGGTCTCGGCGCGGGCGTACGCGCCTTCGGTGTGATCCGCACGGCGGCGTCGGTGCCGACCACGCCTGGCGCGGCGACCAGCGCGACCCTGCTCGCACCGGACGCGGCCGCGCTACCGCTGATCTCGCGCTGGCAGCGCGTCACGGGGTCGACGCGGTCGGCGCAGGCGCTGGCCCGCACGCTGCGCCTCGACATCCCGGACGCGCCGGTGCTACCTGCCGGCACCCGCGCCGTCACGACCTCGGTGACCGGCTTCGACCCCAACACCGCGCTCTCGATGTGGGTCCAGGGCCGCAGCGGACGGACGGCGGTCGTCGAGCTGACGGTCGACCACGGGCGGGTCACCGGGGTCGTCCCCGACCTGGGACCCGGACCGATCACCGTGTCCGCCTTCGGCATCGGGGAGACCTTCAACCACGCCTCGCGACGCGCGCACGGGCTCGGCGAGGGCACGACCGACCGTCGCGACCTGTCCGGCCGGGTCGTCGTCGCACCGCTCACGGCCGTCGGCACCGGCGCCCGGGTCTCCTGGCGCGGGTGGGGTTCCAGCTCGGGTGGGGTCACTGCGGCCGCGGACCGGCTGGTCCTGACCTACCGGATCGGTTCCGACGAGGTGGTCTGCGTCCCGCGCTTCGCCTCCGTCGCCAACCTCGTGCTCCCGGTGGTCACCGACCCGGCGACCGCGGCGACTGCCCACGGCGGCACGCTGCTGCTGCAACTCGACGCGCTCACCGCGCTCAAGGTGCGGGTCGTCGGCACGATGCCGCGCATGCCCACGGTGTCCGGGCCGTTCGTGCTGGCCGACCTCGCGACGTTGCGCACGCTGCTCGACCGCAGCGAACCCGGACGGGCGGACGACCAGCTCTGGGTGCACGGCTCGTTGCCGGCGCTGACCCGCTTCCTCGCTGCGACCCCGCTGACCGTCACCCGCGCGGCGTCCATCCGCGACCGCCTCGATGCCGATCCCATCGGCCGCGGCACCCGCATCCTGCTGCTCATCGTGGCTGCCCTGGCCCTGGCCGGCGCCGCGATCGCGTTGATGCTGCTGGTGCTCGGCGAACGTCGCGACGTCGCCGGTGAGCTGTACGCCTGGGAGGCCGACGGCGTCGCCGCCCGGACGCTGCGCCGGATGCTCGCGTTACGCGCGCTGCTGGTCACAGTCGTCGCGGTGCCGGTGGGCGTCGGCGCCGGATTGATCCTGGCCGTCGCCGGCGCCCGTCTCGTCGCCGTCGACGCCACGGGCACCTCGCCCACGCCGTCGATCCAGGTGTCGCTGGGCGGCGCTGCCACCGTCCTGGCCCTGGTGGTCGGCATCGGCGGCGGGCTCGCGGCAGGGGCGCTGGTCGCCGCAGCCGCGCTGCGTGAGCGACACCCCCGCGCCCCCGAGGTCGACGTGCGGTGACCGGTCGAGACCGCGAGGACGACGCGATCCTGGCGACCGACGTCTTCGCGCTGTACCCGATCCCGGGCGGGCCGACGGTGGCGGCGCTGCGCGGCCTGTCGCTGCGCGTCCCCACCGGCGAGCGGTTGGTCGTGCATGGGCCCAACGGTTCGGGCAAGACCACGCTGCTGCGCCTGCTCGGCGGCGAACTGCCGCCCAGCTCCGGGCAGCTCTCGGTCGCGGGCCATGAGCTGTCCCTGCCCGACCGGCGGACCGCCGGCCGGCTGCGCCGCGACGTGCTCGGTGTCGTGGCGCAGAACTCGGGGCGGGCCCTGCGTCCGGAGCTGTCGGTCCTCGACAACGTCGCGCTGCAGCTGCGGCTGGCCGGACGCTCGCAGCACACGGCCCGCACGCAGGCCGGCGAGGTCCTCGACGTCCTCGGCATGGCCGGGTACGCGCCGCGCCGACCGGCCACGCTCTCCGGCGGCGAGGCGCAGCGAGTAGCAGTGTGCGCCGCCGTCGCGCACCGTCCCCGGGTGGTGCTGGCCGACGAACCGACCGGTGAGCTGGACGCCGCGTCGGCCGACCTCGTCTACGACCTGCTCGCGGCGTCGGCCGACCACGTGGGTGCGACGCTCGTCCTGGTGACCCACGACGTCCACGCAGCGCGCATCGCCTCGCGTGTCGTGCGCATCCGCGACGGGCGGTTGTCCGAGCAGTGGGATCCGGCGCACCCAGCGGACGAGCAGCTGGTGCTCGACCCCGCAGGCTGGTTACGGCTGCCCGAGGGGCTGCGCGCTCAGGCCGGGACCGCGGTCCGGGTCGGCGAACGCGACGGCGCGATCGAGCTGCGCGGTACCGGCCGGCCGCACGCCGCCCCGTCCGCTCCCCCGGCGCTGCCCGGTCCGCTCGCCGCCGACGCGGTGTCCTCGCCCCTTGCCCGGCTGCGGGGCGTCTCGGTACGCCTCGGTGGCCAGCCCGTCCTCGACCGCCTGGAGCTCGAGGTCGCGCCCGGCACCGTCACGGTGATCCGCGGCCGGTCCGGTTCGGGCAAGTCCACGCTGCTGCGGTTGCTGCTCGGGTTGGCCGACCCCGACGAGGGCACCGTCGAGCTCGCCGGGCAGGCGCTGAGCAGGCTCGACCGCGCCGAGCGGGCGGACCTGCGGCGCCGCTACGCCGGGGTCAGCACGCAGTCCGGTGCGCTCGTCGAGACCGCCGACGCCCGCGAGAACATCGTGCTTGCCCGGCGCACGCGCGGACTGGCGATTACCGGCCGCGAGTGCAGCGACGTCGTCGATGCGTTGCTGGCGGCGCTCGACCTCGCGGCCCTGGCCGGTCGTCCGGCGCGCCTGCTGTCCGGTGGCGAACGCCAGCGCGTGGCGATCGCACGCTCGATCGCCGTCCAGCGCGCCCTGGTCGTGGTGGACGAGCCGACCTCGCAGCAGGACGAGCGGCACGCGGCAGGGACCGCCGCTGCCCTGGCCGCCGCGGCCGCGGCCGGGACGGCGGTCGTGTGCGCCACCCACGACGACGTGCTCGTCGCTGTCGCGGACGTCGTGGTCGACCTCGCCTGACCGGTACCGGCGCGGCGCCGATGTGCCTCAGCCGCGGACGCGGACGAGGCCCTCCTGCACGACGCTGCACACCTGGGTGCCGTCGGCACGGTAGAAGCGGCCGGTGGCCAGGGCTCGACCGCCCGAGGCCGACGGCGATGCCATCACGTACAGCAGCCACTCGTCGCAGCGGAACGGTCGCTCGAACCACATCGCGTGGTCGAGCGACGCCATCGACACATTGCCCATCCGGTTGGCCAGGCCCTGCCGGGCGAGTGCGGCGTCCAGCACTGTCATGTCCGAGGCGAAGGTCAACACGCAGACGTGCAGCAGCGGGTCGTCGGGCAGGGTGCCGTCGGCGCGCATCCATACCCGCAGGGCGTCGCGGTTCGGTCCCAGGCCCTCGCGCTCCCAGGGGGCGGCGTCGACGTAACGCAGGTCGATAGGTCGCGGCCGGCCGCGCCAGAACTCGGTGGCCCGCGGATCGGCGAGGTAGCGCTGCTCGAACGTCGCCAGCGTCGTCGGGTCGGGAGCGTCCGGCATGTCGCTCTGGTGGTCGAGGCCGTCCTGCGCCAGCTGGAACGAGGCCGACAGCGAGAAGATCACGTGCCCGTGTTGCACCGCGACCACCCTGCGCACCGAGAACGAGCGCCCGTCGCGCACGCGGTCGACCTCGTACACGATCGGCATCGACGGGTCGCCGGCCCGGATGAAGTACGAATGCAGCGAGTGGACGAAGCGATCCGGTTCGACGCTGCGCCCGGCCGCCACCAGCGCCTGACCGGCCACCTGCCCGCCGAACACCCGCTGCGAGCGCTCCTTCGGGCTGACGCCACGGTAGATGTCGACCTCGATGCGTTCGAGGTCGAGCAGGCTCACCAACCCGTCGACCGCCGCCTGACCCGTCAGTCCAGAGGGATCCTCAACCATGCCGCAGGACGTCGCCGATGTGGTGGACGCGGATGGTGTTCGTGGCACCGGGAGTGTTCGGCGGCGTGCCGGCCACCACGATCACGAGATCGTGCGGGTGACACACGCCGCGGTTGAGCAGCGCGGAGTCGACCTGGCGCACCATGTCGTCGGTGGTGTTGACGCTCCACACCAGGTGCGCCTCGGCGCCCCATACCAACGCCATCTGCCGCTGCACGGTCTCGATGGGCGTGAACACCAGCAGCCGCTGGCTGGGCTGCAGCCGCGAGAGCCGCCGGGCGGTGTCGCCGGTCTGGGTGAATGCCACCAGGGCCACCGCCCCGAGCGCGTCGCCGATGTCCTTGGCCGCCTTGACCAGCGCGCCGCCGGACGTGCGCGGTGTGTGCTGCAGCCCGCGGACGTCGGTGCCGGACTCCTCGACGGAGCGGATGATGCGGCTCATGGTGGCCACCGCCTGCACCGGGTACTTGCCGACGCTGGTCTCGCCGGAGAGCATCACGGCGTCGGCGCCGTCGATGACGGCGTTGGCGACGTCGGAGGCCTCGGCGCGGGTCGGGCGCGAGTGGGTGATCATCGACTCGAGCATCTGGGTGGCGACGATGACCGGCTTGGCGTTGTCGCGGCAGATCTGGA
>CAZZZE010000161.1:0-6447 GCA_964658365.1 uncultured Jatrophihabitantaceae bacterium | reverse complement strand
ACGCTCCCGCAATACCTAAAACCCTCCTAAGTTGGAGCTTTCCGCCACCTCGGTCGCGATCGGGCGGCCAACGCTACGGAAGGATCCGCATGCACCCACGCACCATCGCGGCGGCCACACTCGCCGCCGGAACGCTCGTCGGCTCGATGATCGCGGTGACCCCGTCGGCATCAGCGGCAGCGGCACCGAAGGCCATCCCGAACACGAAACCGGCATGGACTGCACACGCCAAGCACCTTGGCGCAGCGAAGAGCTCGGCCAAGGTCAGCGCACGCGTCTACTTCGCACCCAAGGGTGGCCTTGCCGCGCTCAAATCGACGGTCAGCGCCATCTCGACGCCGGGCAGTGCGCAGTACCAGCACTACCTGAGCGAGTCGCAGTACCAGAAGCGCTTCGGCGTCACGTCGGCCGCGGTGGCCAGCGCCACGAAATACCTGCGCTCCGCGGGACTCAAGGTCAGCAAGCCGGCCGCCGACAACAACTACGTGACCGTCACCGGTTCGGTGAAGGCGGCGGAGAAGGCCTTCTCGACACAGATCGAGCGGTACAAGCACTCGGGCCGCACCGTGCAAGCGCCGAGCAAGGCGCTGAAGGTTCCGGCCTCGCTGGCCGCCACGGTGCTCACGGTCAGCGGTCTTGACACCACGCCCAAGCGCACGTCCCCGGCAGCCACGAACGCCCCACCGCCCGCCGGCTTCCGCAACGCCCGGCCCTGCTCGATCGACTATGGCACGGTCAAGGCGAAGTACCAGGCCGACTACAAGACGCCGCTGCCGAAGTTCAACGGCAAGGTCCTGCCGTACTCACCCTGCGGCTACACCGGTCCGCAGTTCCGTGGCGCCTACGAGGGTGACACCACGCTGGACGGCACCGGGGTTACGGTGGCGATCACCGACGCCTACGACTCGCCGACGATCGTCGCCGACGTGAACCGCTACGCCGAGGCGCACGGCGACGGCTCGTACACCAAGGATCAGCTGACCCAGGTGCAGCCGAAGACCTACACCAACATCGGTGCGAACGAGTGCGACGCCTCGGGTTGGTACGGGGAGCAGACGCTCGACATCGAGGCAGTGCACGCCATGGCACCAGGGGCGAAGATCCGTTACTACGCCTCGACCAGCTGCACCGACGACGACTTCCTCGACACGCTGGCCCGGGTGGTCCGCGACAACAAGGCCTCGATCGTGTCGAACTCCTGGGCCGACGTCGAGGAGAACGAGACCGCCGACTCCGTCGCTGCGTACGAGAAGGTCTTCATGCAGGGTGCGACGCAGGGCATCGCGTTCACCTTCTCCTCCGGCGACAACGGCGACGAGGTGGCTGCCACCGGCATCAAGCAGGTCGACTACCCGTCCTCGGACCCGTACGTCACCGCGGTGGGCGGCACGTCGACAGCCATCGGCGGGGGCGGCACGCTGATCGGGCAGGCCGGCTGGGGCACCGAGAAGTACACGCTGTCCTCGGACGGCAAGAGCTGGACGGACGCCGGGTACCTCTACGGCGCGGGCGGCGGCACCTCGCAGCTGTTCAACCGGCCGTCCTACCAGACCGGCGTGGCCTCGAGCCCGTACCGCTCGGTGCCTGACGTCGCGATGGACGCCGACCCGAACACAGGCATGCTCATCGGTGAGACGCAGACGTTCAGCGACGGCACGTACTACGACGAGTACCGCATCGGCGGCACGAGTCTGGCCTCGCCGCTGTTCGCCGGTGAGACGGCGCTGCGGATCCAGAGCACCAAGAAGGAGCCGGGCCTGCTGAACCCGACGATCTACAAGGCGAAGTCGTCGTTCACCGACGTCACGAACACGATGCCGGACGCCGGCGTCGTGCGCACGGACTTCGCCAACGGGCAGAACGCCAACGACGGGTTGCTGTACTCGATCCGCACCTTCGGCCAGGACAGCAGCCTCACGGTCACCAAGGGCTACGACCAGGTGACCGGTGTCGGCGTGCCGAACACCACGTGGCTGGGCAAGCCCACGAGCTGACCCGAACCACCCGCACGACCGAGGGGCGCGTCGCTACGGCGGCGCGCCCCTCGCGGCGTCCCGGCCCGCTGGCCGATCGGTAGCGTGGTCGACATGGGCGTGATCGCGGTGTGGCTGGGCAAGCTCACCCTGCTCACGCTGCGCCTGCTGGGTCGACGGGGCAACGCGCTGCCCGGACTGGTCGTCGAGAAGGTCTTCCCCGGCTACCTCGCTACGACGCTGGCCGGGCTGGCGCAGGGTGTCGTCGTCGTGACCGGGACCAACGGCAAGACCACGACCACGAAGATGGTCGCCACCGTCCTGGGTGAGAAGTACCGCGTGCTCACCAATGACACCGGGTCGAACTTCGTCCGCGGGGCGATCACCGCCACCGTCGAGCACGCGTCCTGGACGGGCCGGCTGCGCTATGACGTCGCCGTGTTCGAGCTCGACGAGGCGTGGGCGGTCCGCTTCGTCGAGCGGGTGGCTCCGCAGCACTGCCTGCTGCTCAACGTCATGCGCGACCAGCTCGACCGCTTCGGTGAGATCGACACCACCGCCCGCCTGCTCGGCAAGGTCGCGGCGGCCACGACCGGCCACGTGGTGCTCAACCGCGACGACGAGCGGATCGCCGCGTTGGCCGCGCTCACCGCGGCGCAGGTCAGTTACTACGGCGTGTCCCCCGAACTTCGCGAGCTGTTCCCGAATGACGAGGAGCTCTACGGCGGTCCGGTGTCGGTGTCCTCGATCCCCGCCGCTGTCGAGTTGCAGACCCTGCCTGCGCCGGCGCATCCCGCGGCGACGCTGCGGATCGACGGCACCGAGCACGACGTCGTGCTGCGCGCCGAGGGTCCGCACAACGCGCAGAACGCCTGCGGTGCGGCCGCGCTGGGCCTGGCCCTCGGACTGAGCGTCGAGACCGTGCTCAGCGGCCTGGCCAAGGTGTCACCGGCGTTCGGCCGCGGGCAGGCCTTCGACGTCGACGGCCGCCGGGTCGTGCTGCAGCTGGTCAAGAACCCGGCCGGTTTCCGGCAGACCCTGCGCACGCTCGACACTGCCACCCCGGACGCGGTGGTCGTGGCCATCAACGACGACTACGCCGACGGGCGCGACGTGTCCTGGCTGTGGGACGTCGACTTCACCGCGTTCGGCGCTGCAGTGCCATCGCGGATCTCGACGGCCGGCACCCGGGCCGCCGACATGGCCGTGCGGCTGCGCTACGACGACGTCGGGGTCGAGGAGATCGAGCCCGACCTCGAGAAAGCGGTGCGCTCGGCCGTCGCGTCGGTGGACGACGGCGGTTCGGTCGTGGTGTTCAGCACCTACACGGCCATGTGGGCGCTGCACGCGGTGCTGCAACGCATCGGGACGGCGGCATCATGAGGGCGGCATCGTGGTGAGAGCGCTCACGCTGGTGCACCTGTACCCCCGCGAGATGAACATCTACGGCGACACCGGCAACGTCCTCGTCCTGCGCCGCCGGCTGCAGTGGCGCGGGCTGCCGGTCACGATCACCCCGGTCAGCATCGGCGATCCGCTGCCGCACGACACCGACATCCTGCTCGGCGGCGGCGGCCAGGACGCTGCGCAGGGCGACCTCGGCGCGGACTTCGCGCAGCGTGGGCCGCAACTGCGCGCCATGGCCGACGACGGCGTCGTCATGCTGGCCATCTGTGGCACCTACCAGATGCTCGGGCACGAGTTCGTCACTCACGAGGGCCGACGGATCGCCGGCGTCGGGGTGCTGGACGTCGTCACGCACGGCCAGCCCCTCCGGCTGATCGGCAACAACTGGGTCGACACCCCGCAGGCCGGTCGGCTCGTCGGCTACGAGAACCACAGCGGGCTGACGACGTTGGGCGCGGGCGTCGCGCCGCTCGGCGCGACCCAGCACGGCCGGGGCAACAACGGCCGGGACGCCACCGAGGGCGCGGTGCGCGACAACGTCATCGGCACCTACCTGCACGGACCGGTGCTGGCCAAGAGCCCACGCTTCGCCGACGACCTGCTGGCCCGCGCCTACCGGCGCCGCGGCGAGCCCGCCGCGCTCGAGCCGCTCGACGACGCCCTGCCCGAACTCGCCGCGCGGGTCGCGGTCGGGCGGCCGCGATGAGGCCGGGCACGGCGGCGGTGTTCGTCGCCGCCGGGCTGCTGCTCAGCGCCTGCACGTCCAGCGGGAGCACCCCGGCGCCGCAGACGACGCGCACGACCGTACAGACCGTGACCGCCCCCGCGCCGACCACGTCGTTCACGCCCGCACCGGCGACCAGCGTCCCGGCGTTGGGCGGTCGGACGACACCGCCGCACGGCGAGCGGTTCGCACGTTGCCCGTACCTCAAGGCCGGCCTGGACAGCGAGCCGACGAGCGGTCCCAATGTCGCCGATCTCGAGGGCGACCGGGTCGGGCGGGTGACGGTGCTGAGCGGGTACCGGCCGGAGGGGTGCCGCTTCTACTTCTCCTATTCCTACGGCAATACGCGGCACGAGGCCATCGCCGACATCCAGCCGCAGACCTTCGCCACCGCGGTCGAGGCCCACAATGCGCTCGTGCTCACCGCCCGGGCCGGTACCGACGCGATCAGCGAACCGAGCTTCGTCCCGGGCGTCGACGGGATCGCCTACCGGACGAGGTTCTTCGGCCCGGACGGC
This sequence comes from uncultured Jatrophihabitantaceae bacterium, assembly GCA_964658365.1. Taxonomy (GTDB): domain Bacteria; phylum Actinomycetota; class Actinomycetes; order Mycobacteriales; family Jatrophihabitantaceae; genus Jatrophihabitans. The sequence goes on along the minus strand of CAZZZE010000161.1, from coordinate 1,825 downwards.
GCCCGCGACTGGGCGTTCGCCTTCGCCAAGGGCCCGATCCTGGTCGTGGTGCACACCCAGCAGACCGACGTCTCGCGCAACGCGGTCTACCTGGGCAAGGCCATCGTCGGGAAGTTTTGACGAAGGGCTGTCGCAGGCGTCTGGCAGGATTGCCCGCATGAGCAACGCCACCCAGATCGCCACCCTGCACACCTCGTCCGGCGACATCCGTATCGAGCTGTTCGGCAACCACGCCCCGAAGACGGTCAAGAACTTCGTCGACCTCGCCACCGGCGGCAAGGAATGGACGCACCCGGCCACCCGGACGAAGACCAACGACCCGCTCTACGACGGCACGGTGTTCCACCGTGTCATCGAGGGCTTCATGATCCAGGGTGGTGACCCCCTCGGCGAGGGCTACGGCGACCCGGGCTACAAGTTCGCCGACGAGTTCCACCCCGACCTGCAGTTCGACCGGCCCTACCTGCTGGCCATGGCCAACTCGGGCCCCAACACCAACGGCTCGCAGTTCTTCATCACCGTCGGGCGTACGCCGCACCTCAACCGCAAGCACTCGATCTTCGGTGAGGTCGCCGACGCCGACAGCCGCGCCGTCGTCGACGCGATCGCCACCACCAAGACCGGGCGCGGCGACAAGCCCGTCGAGCCGATCACGATCACCTCGGTCTCCGTCGAGCCCGCCTGATCGCTGCGCGCCGCGTGTCGAGCCAACAGTGGACGTGAGCGGCAGCCCGGGCGGTCCGGCCGGGCAGGTCGTCCAGCGCTGCTACCGCCATCCCCAACGGGAGGCGATGATCCGCTGCACGCGCTGCGACCGGCCGATCTGTCCGGACTGCATGCGGCCGGCGTCGGTCGGCTTCCACTGCCCCGACGACGTCCGCGAGGGCGCGCGTTCGGTGCGGGCACCACGCACCGTCGTCGGCGGCCGGCTGCGCGACAGCCCGCCCTACGTCACGATCACCCTGGTCGTGCTGAACGTCGCCGCCTACCTGGCCAGCGGCACGCTCGACGGCGCGTCGCTGCGCGACCCGGTGTCGCACTCCTCGCAGCTGTTCATCGACTGGCAGCTGTTCCCGCCCGCGATCTATCACCACCACCAGTACTACGAGTTGATCACCTCGGCGTTCCTGCACCTGAGCCCGCTGCACATCGCGTCCAACATGCTGTCGCTGGCCATCGTCGGGCCCGTCCTCGAACGGGCGCTGGGCCGCTGGCGCTTCCTCGGCGTCTACCTGCTCAGTGCCCTGGGCGGCAGCGCGGCGATCTACGCCTTCGGTCCGGCCCTGAGCTACACCGCGGGCGCCTCCGGCGCGATCTTCGGGTTGTTCGGCGCCTGCCTCGTGCTGATCCGCAAGCTCGGGCTCAACGCGCAGTGGCTCATCGGCACGGTGATCCTGAACTTCGTGATCACCTTCTCGGTGCCGCACATTTCCAAGCTCGGGCACATCGGTGGCTTCGTCACCGGCGTGCTGGCCACGCTGGCCATCGCGGGGCTGCCGAACCTGCGGCAACGCATCGACGCGCGCCTGCAGGTCGCGGGCCTGACCGGCCTGTTCCTGCTCATCGTGCTCGTCGTCGGCGTGCGCACCGCGACCTGGTAGCCCGGACGACGGGGTCAGCCGGGCCGAAAGGCGTTGATCAGGTCGGCGGCCTGCTCCGGCTCCGTGCCGATCGCGCGCCGGCTCAGTATCACCAGCACCGCGTCGGCGTCGATCTCGAGCGTGGTGCTGCGCATGCCGAAGCGCAGCCGGGTGTCGGCCCGGACGTGCTCGATGTCGGACCAGGGCAGCGTCGCGCGGGTGGTCGGGGTGCGGACGCGCACCCC
>CAZZZE010000160.1:0-6482 GCA_964658365.1 uncultured Jatrophihabitantaceae bacterium | reverse complement strand
AAGGCGGCGAAGAAGGCGGCCGCGAAGAAGGCCGCCACGAGGAGCGCCTGACGGTGGACGCCGCCGACGACCGGCACGAGACCCCCACCGAGCGGCTCGACCGCAACTGGGGCGACCTGCTGCAGGAACTGCGGGTCGTGCAGACCGGTGTGCAGTTCCTCACCGGCTTCCTGCTCACGCTGCCCTTCCAGTCCCGCTTCTCCAGGTTGGGCGATCTCGAGCGCGACGTGTACCTGGCCACTGTGAGCGCATCCATCGTGGCCACGGCGCTGCTGCAGGCGCCGGTCAGCGTGCACCGCGCGCTGTTCCGCCGCCACGAGCGCCGGGAGACCGTCCAGGTGGCACACCGTCTCGCTGTCTGCGGGATCGCCTTCCTGGCCCTGGCGATCATCGGCGTGGCGTTTCTCGTCTTCGACGTCACGGCCGGGCGCGGCGGGGGTCTGGTGGCGGCGGCGGTGACCGCGGCGCTGCTCAGCGGGCTGTGGCTGGCGCTGCCCTGGTCGCTGCGCTCACGACGCTCGGAGGCCCGATGACCGTCGGCCGCGGACTGACCGTGCCGGCTTGGCCGCGGAGTAGCCGTCAGCTGGCCGCGGCCACACCGCGGGTGGCGTTCCAGGCGGCCAGGACCTCGGCCGGCGGCACGTCATGGCCCTCGGGACAGCTGAAGGAGATCTCGGCGCGACTGAGGTCGGGTCCGTTCGGGCCGAAGATGGTGACGAGGGAATCGCCGCCGCAGTAGGGGCACGGAATGGTGCTGGTGAGCATCTGCACGATGGAAACCTGACTGCCGGATCGCCCTGCCCCCGAATGCTTCGAGTAACGGTGGGACGTGGCGTCAAGTATCAAATGGGACGATTCGGGAGTCAACCCGACCCGGCGTGTCGGGGGCTACGGGGCGTTAGTCCACGGGCTCTCGGCGGTAGAGCGTCAGCATGATCGAGGATGCGCCGCCCCGCACGGACCTGTCACTGGACGTCAACGGCAGCACGCGATCTTCGCGCCGCCATCCGCATGAGCCTGCTCGACGCGCCGCGCGAGCCGAGTATCACGTCGTCGTCAACGCCGTCGCCGACGCCACCGGCGTCCGCGTCCGCGACCTGCCCCTGCGCGTCGAGTCGCTGCTGCCGTACCTGCCCGCGTAACCCACCACCCCTGGAGATCACCCGTGCGCACACCCCGCCTGCTCGAGAACCTCGTCGACCGCATCGAGGGCAACGCTGCGCTCGACACACCGGCCGGCGCGCTCAGCGGCGTGCTGAGCAAGGTGATCCGGCCCGGTGCCGTCGAGGACACCCTGAGCGGAACGCCGCTGGGCCATCCGTTGCACCCGCTGCTCGTTGCAGTCCCGATCGGGGCCTGGTCGTCGTCGTTGCTGCTCGACGCCGTGGGCGACGACGACGGCGCGCGCCGCCTGGTCGGGCTCGGTCTCGTGTCGGTGCTGCCGACCGCGGCATCCGGCGCGTCGGACTGGCTCTCGACCGAGGGCGCCGAGAAGCGGGTCGGGCTTGTGCACGCGCTGATCAACTACGGCGCCATCGGCATGTACGCGGCGTCGTGGTTCGCCCGCCGCGCGGGCCGGCGCGCCACCGGCATCGGTTTCTCGGTGGCCGGCGCGTCGCTGCTCAGCGCCGGCGGCTACCTCGGTGGCCATCTCGCGTACGCGCAGGGGGTCGGCGTCGACACCACCGCCTTCCAGCAGTACCCGCAGGACTGGACCGACGCGTTCGCCGTCGACGACCTGCCCGGTGAGGACGAGTTGGCCTCGGCGCAGGTCGCGGGAGTGCCGGTGCTCGTGACGCTGCGCGCCGGACGGCCGGTGGTCATGGCCGATCGGTGCACGCACCGCGGCGCCCCGCTGCACGAGGGCCAGGTCGTCGACGGGTGCGTGGTGTGCCCGTGGCACGACAGCGCGTTCTCCCTCGACGACGGTTCGGTGCAGGGCGGGCCGGCCAGCCGCCCCCAGCCGTTGCTCGACAGCCGCGTGCACGAGGGCCGGTTGCAGGTGCGTCGGGCCGAGAAGCGCAGCCTGCGTTCCAACCCGACGGGCACCTGACCAGTTGCCGTCAACGTCGGCGCTGCGTGCGTGCGGTAGGCGTCGCGGTGAGCGGATCGTCCGGCCACGGATGTCTGGGGTAGCGGGCGCGCAGTTCGGACCGTACCTGCAGGTATCCCTGCGCCCAGAATGACGCGAGGTCGGCGGTGACGGCCACCGTCCGGCCGGCTGGTGACAGCAGGTGCAGCACGACCGGCACCGTTCCGCCGGCCAGCGCGGGGGTGCTCGTCCAGCCGAACGTCTCCTGCAGCTTCACGGCCACGACCGGCGGCCGCGGACCGTCGTAGGTGACCCGGACTCGCGACCCGGACGGCACGGTGAGCCGTTCCGGAGCCAGCTCGTCGAAGCGGGTCGCGGCCGGCCAGGGCAGCAGGCGGCGCAGGCCGGTGGTGACGTCGAGGCGACCGAGGTCTCGAGCGCGCCGAACGCGTGCGAGGTCCGGGCCGAGCCAGGTGTCGAGCGTGTCGAGCAGGGCCGCGTCGTCGACAGCCGGCCACGGCGCCCCGAGGTGGGCGTGGCAGAACGCCAGGCGCTCGCGCAGCGAGCGCGCCGCGTCGGTCCAGGTGAGCACGGTCAGGCCCGTGCGGACGACGCCGTCCCTGACGGCAGCGAGTACCCGCGCCGGATCGGGGTCGTCGATGGGCGCCGCCGACAGGATGACGGCACCCAGTGATTCGACACGGCGGGACACGAGGGTGCCGTCGGTCCAGGCGATCTCGTCCTCGATGCGCAGCAGGTCGGGCGCAACGAGCCGAGCGGTCGCCTCGTCGATCGGCGCGGCCGAGCGGATGCGTGCATCGGCGCGACCGACCGGGCGGTCGGCCACCGCGACGGCCAACCACGGCGACCCGCGCAGACCCGAGCCGTCGGTCACCGCGGCGCCGGTTCCGGCGGTGGTCAGGTACGCGGTCGAGTCGGGCCGGCGGGCCCGGGCTAGTCGGTCGGGATAGGCCAGTCCGACCACCGTGCCGACCGCAAGCTCGTCGCCGACGTCCGCGGGTGCGGCGGCCGCCGGGGTGCGGCGCAGCCGGCGGACCTCCTCGCGCCAGCGGGCGGTGGCCGCGTGGTCGCGCCCGTTGCGCAGCTCGCGCAGCCGCGCGGGCAGGTCGTCGCCGCGGCCGGCGAGGCTCTCGTCCGACAGCAGGGCCACGATCTCGTCGGCCCGCCCGGCGCCCACCAGGTCCGCCCCGTCGAGCAGGGCGCGGGCCAGCCTCGGGTGCGTGCCGATGGCGGCGAACCGGCGGCCGCGCTCGGTGATCCGGCCGGCGTCGTCGACGGCGCGCAGACCACGCAGGAGTTCCTGCGCAGCGGCGAGCGCGGGAGCGGGCGGGGCGTCGAGCAGGGCCAGGCCGCGGCCGGCTGGCGCACCCCACGCTGCCACCGTCAGCGCGAAGCCGGCCAGGTCGGTGGTCGCGATCTCGGGCGGGGTCTGGGCGGCGAGATGAACGTCCTCGGCCTCGGACCAGCACCGGTAGACCCGGCCCGGCCCCTCACGCCCCGCGCGACCGGCGCGCTGGTCGGCCGACGCGCGCGAGACGCGAGTGGTCACGAGCGCGGTCAGGCCCCGGGCCGGATCGAGGCGCGGCTGGCGGGCCAGCCCGCTGTCGACGACCGCCCGCACGCCCGGGACCGTCAGCGAACTCTCCGCCACCGCGGTCGTCACCACGACCCTGCGCCGCGGCGACGGGTCGAACACGCGTTGCTGCTCGGCCCTCGACTGCCGCCCGTAGAGCGGCAGCACCTCGGCGACGTCGTCACCCAGCGCGCCGGTGACCGCGGCGATCTCGGCCTCGCCGGGCACGAAGACGAGGACGTCACCCGCACCCTCGGCGAGCGCGCGTCTGGCTACGTCGGCGACGTGGGTCAGCAACCTTCGATCGACGCGCGAGCCGGGCAGTAGCGGCAGCGGCTTCGGCGGTGGGGCCCAGACGGTGTCGATGTGGAAGAGGGCGACCTCGGCGGTGACCACCGGTGCAGGCGAACCGTTGCCGAGTGCTGTCGTCATCGCCGCGATGTCCGGCGTGGCCGAGGTCGCGACCAGCGCGAGATCGGCGCGCAGCGTGGCGCGCACGTCGACGCAAAAGGCCAGTGCGAGGTCGGCGTCGAGGTGCCGTTCGTGGCACTCGTCGATCATGACCGCTGCGACTCCCGGCAGGTCCGGGTCGCGTTGCAGGCGCTGGACGAGCAGGCCGGTCGTGACCACCTCGACGCGCACGTTCCGCCCACCCGCGCGCTCGCCGCGCATCGCGTAGCCGATCGAGCGGCCGGGCTGCTCACCGACCAGCGTCGCCAGCCGCTGCGCCGCCGCCCGCGTCGCGAGCCGGCGCGGCTCGGCCACGATCACCCGACCGTCGAACGCGTCGGCCAGGGCCAGGGGCAGCAGGGAGGTCTTGCCCGAGCCGGGCGGCGCCACGAACACTGCGGTGCCCTGTCGGTGCAGCGCGCCCACGACCTGCTCGAGCGCCGGTCGTACCGGGAGGTCCGCGCCGGGTGCGGACGCCGGCGGAAGGAGCACGGTCGTGACGGTAGCCGGGGGTGCGGAGTTCCGCCGCGGACCGTCGTGTTGTGGTGAACGCACTCGCGCATATCTCGGCACAAGCGCGGTGCTACCGTCACGCCATGTTTACACGAAACCGGGTGAAGGCAGTTGTCGCGGCTATCGCGCTGAGTGCGCTCAGCTGTACCGGGCTGAATGCAGCGTCGGCGCAGGCTGCGGCCGCCTCGACCAGCACCGGCTACTTCTCTACGTACACCACCAAGGCAACGCTCGGGAACGCGAACGGCTGCTACACCTCGGAGGGCTTTGCCGCCGGTTCGAGTTACACCTATTCGGTGAAGATCAACGGGGACGAGAACAAGGCAGACATCTACCGCACGCGCATGAGTGACGGCTCGACCGCGCTCATGAAGAACGGGGACAAGAAGGGCTCGACCTACGTCACCTACCTCGGTCACGCGAACGATGTGGTGTTGACGTCGAACGCCGGCAATTACTACATGTTCATCGTCACGCTCAAGGCAGGCAGCGCAAGCCTGGTGAAGCTCAAGTACGTGGGAACCACCTACTACAAGGTGGGCAGTTACACCATCAAGTACAAGGGCGCGAACGCAGCCATGTCCGGCGTCAAGATCACCAGCAAGACCGCGAGCACGATCAACTTCCTGTTCAAGACCAGCCGAACCTTCTACCGCGGCTCACTGGGAATCACTGCGACGAGCGGAACCATCAACGTGTCTTCTGCGTTCACGGTCGATGTCGCGAACGCGCTCGTGAACGGTAAGACCGTCCCCGGCCTGGCCTCGTACGTGAACCAGGGATTCGGTTATTACAACAACTCTGTCTATTTCCCGCTGACGCACAACAACGTCAGCGTCGTTCTCGTCTACCACGGGATCTCAAGTGCCAGCGGGACGATCAGGTCCGCCAACAACCTGTCCTTCCGGATCACCTCGAAGACCTATCCCAACCTCTTCGAGATCGAGAGCGTCGGAATCGGTGCCGGAAACCATCTGTGGTTCGGCACCAACCGGAGGACCTCCTCGAGCGACACGAGCCACGACGGTGTGCACTACTTCGACGGATATACCGCCTGATCCTCGGTCGGCCTCGCCGAATCCGAGCGAGCGCGGGCAGGGAAAGCATCGCTCGATCGCGGCAAGGGAGCGCGGAGTCCATCTGCTTCGAGTTCGGCTTTCTGTCGTGCGCGCGGTCCGCTCGTCGAAAGGCGAACACTGGAGGCGACGACGGGGTGGGTTCGCTCGGGAATCGGGCTCGATCCTGACCACGCGGCGGCCAGAATCGCCATTAGCCGAAGCTTCAGGATCGCGTTCTCCGAATTCCTGGGACATGCCGGGCAGTTCAGTCGGACGCGGCCGTTTCAGGTTCCCGCCGACACGGCGCCGGGTTCTGTGGCTGGGCTGGGACGTACATGTCCGCGACATGATCGTCCGGCCAATCTCGTGCAGCTGGTGGCGTTCAGCAGTCGCTGCCGGTGCACCCACCCGCGAACGCGAGCGCACGAGACAAGGATGACCGCATGGCCGAGGCGCCCACCCTCACCCGGAAGCGGACGGAGGAGCGGGTACTTCGCCGCTCCTCGTCGCGCCCGGCGCTTACAGTCCTCGTTCCGGTCGCGCTCGTCGCGCTCTGGTTCGTGACGTTGGCTGCCACCGGCAGCCCGGCTGGCGACGTCGTCCGGTGGTTCGCGGCCGTGGTCGCAGCCGTATTCGCGCCAGGGTTCGTCCTGGTGCGGGTGAGCCGCCGGGGCGTCGCGCCGCTCCTCGAGGACGCCGCATGGGCGGTGCCGGCCGGGTGCTGCGTCGCCATGGTCGGCTGGTTCTTCGACCGCGTGCTGCCGTTTTCGGCCGGCGCCTACGGGTTCGGGCCGCTGATGGTGCTGCTCGCGCTGGCGATTCCCGGCACCCGGCG
>CAZZZE010000159.1:5818-6487 GCA_964658365.1 uncultured Jatrophihabitantaceae bacterium | reverse complement strand
CGAGGTACCAGGCGTCGAAGACGTTGACGACGGAGTCCTGGCCGAGCACCTGGAACGCCTCGGTCGACGGGATCCGCACCGCGCCCGGCAGCGAACCCCCGTCGCGCAGCAGGTCGTTCAGGGCGCCGGTGCCGTCGGCCTGCTCGAACTTGATGAATTGCGAGCTCGTGGCGTACGGATCGCTCGACGTGCCGGGGAAGCTGGTCGAGATGGTCGACAGCGCGACCGTCCGGCCGTCGAGCGGAACGGTCGCGAGCACCCGGTGCGCGCCACGGCAGGGGTGCGCGGTCAGGAACCGGATCATAGTCGTGCCGTAGGCGTGCGCCGCGCAGTCGGTGATGTCGTCGCTGTCCCAGACGGTGACGGTGTACGCGGTGTGCGACATGGTGCCCGAGACGGTCAATCGCCGCTTCGGCGTGGCGGTCGGGGTCGCGGAGACGGTGCTCGACCCGCTCGACGGCAGGATCGAGGTGGGCGTCCCGGGGAACGTCGAGTCGCTGGAGCCCGACCCGCCCGACCCGCCCGCAGCGGAGCCCGCCCCGGCGGTCGTGGACGTGCAGGCCGCGAGGGCGACGAGGGCGACGACAGCGAGCCCGGCCCGGAACCAGGAACGACGCGAGCCGCCGGCCGTCGGGGCTAAGCGCGGGGCCGACGGAGATGTTGCCGTCG
>CAZZZE010000159.1:0-5808 GCA_964658365.1 uncultured Jatrophihabitantaceae bacterium | reverse complement strand
GGGATCGACGGTCGGCGGCTCGCGGCAGACGTGCTTCGGGTCAGTCGCCCTGCAACTCGTCCGCCGACGCCTTCGCCGCCTCGGTGTCGGTGGTGACGCCGTACTTCTCGCGCTCGAAGACGTCCTTGTACTGCTCCTCGCTCGGCGTCTGCTCGTTCACCTGGGCGACCATCTCCTCGTCGCTCAGGCCCTCGCCGGCCTTCCGGGTCTCGCCGCTCATCTGGCACTCCGTAACCATAGGAAACACGTACCGCCGTGATCTACCCGTCCGTACAGATGGGCAACCGGGTACCGCGGCTGCCCACCGCGCGTGACCCGTCCCGCCTCACGGGACGGTGGCGTAGAAGCGTTCGTGAGCGACGGCGGCCGCTTTCCAGGTGTGCCGGGCGGCGACCTTGCGACCGACCTCGATGCGGTGGACGTCGGGAGCCGACGCGGCCTGCAGCAGCTCGGTGGCGAGCTCCCACTCGTTGCGGGCGAACGCCACCGAGCCGGCGAACACCTCGCGCAGCACCGGCAGGTTGCGCATGACGACCGGCACGCCGGCAGCCAGCGCCTCCATCGGCGCCATCCCGAAGCCCTCCTTCACCGACGGGAACGCGAACGCCGAGGCCTGTGCCACCAGCGACGGCAGGTCCTCGTGCGCTACCGGCCCGAGCAGCTCGGGCACCACGTGCAGCTCGGCGGCTCGGGCGAGCACCCGCGCGCGGTAGTCGCGGTAGTCGAACAGCGTCTCGCCGCCGGCGATCACCAGCCGCAACCCGGGGTCACGGCGCTGCACCAGCGCCATCGCCCCGACGAGTTCCTCGCTGCCTTTGCGCGGCTCGATGCCGCCGACCGCGAGAACGTAGCGGCCGAGCCGATCAGCCCACCGCGCGCGACCGGCGGAGTCCGACTCGGCGGCCGCGAACCGAGCACCGTCAATACCGTTGGGTATGACGGTCGGCTCGATGCCCCACCCGAGCCGCACTTCTTCGGCCACCGCGGCCGAGACACAGATGTGCGCGCGCGGACGGACGATGGCCCGCTCGTGGCAGGCCGCGAGCTCGGGCGTCGTGAACACGTCGAGGTGGTGGACGGTGCGGACGCAGTCGGGGACGGCGTTCGCGCTGATGCAGTCCTGGGCGTGCACGACGTCGTAGTCGCCCGGCGCGAAGGCCGCACCCAGCGTGGCGATCGAGCGCAGGATGCGCGGGCCGACACCCTCGTCCGCGACGTCCGCGAACGGCACCAGCCGCACCCCCACCGACGGGTGGACGGGCCGGAAGAACCCGGCGTCACCGCCGCGGGCCAGGGACCAGACGTCGACGCGATGCCCCCGGGCGGCGAGCGCCTCGGCCAGGGCCAGGGTGTGCACGACGCCGCCGCGTGGGCGCGAGGAGTAGGTGAGCAGGGCGATCCGCATCGTCACTTGTCCGAGTACAGGTCGGGTCGCCGTTCCTGCAGGTGATGCAGCACCAGCCGGGCCCGCTCGATCTCGGCGTCGACGTCGAGCTCGGCCACCGCCAGCCCGGCCTTGGCCCAGGTCCGGGCCAGGACCTCACCGCCCGGCCCGACGACCTTCGACTGGCCGAGGAAGCGCAGCCCGCCCATCGAGCCCGTCTGGTTCGACGACACCCAGACGACCTGGTTCTCGGCGGCCCGCGCGCTGTCGTAGAGGTCGAACAGCCGCGACTGCCGGTCCTGCGTCAGTCGCGGCGCACGCTGCGTGAACGACGCCGGCCACGCGCACAGGCAGGCGATGATCCGCGCGTCGTCGAGGGCCAGCGTGCGAGCCGCCTCCGGGAACGTCTTGTCGTAGTCGATCAACATGCCCATGCGCCCGACCGGGGTGTCGAACGCGGCGATCCGCTCGCCGGCCGAGTAGACGAGCGCCTCGCCGGGTGGCTGGTGCACCTTGCGATAGCGGCCGAGCACGCCGTCGCCGGACAGGCAGATCGCCGAGTTCCACCGCCGGCCGTCGTAGAGCTCCGAGTACCCGAGGCAGACCACCATGTCGCCGGCCATGGCCACGATGCGGCGGAACTCCGGGGCGTCCGGCGAGATGGCCGGTGGCAGGGCGTCCGGGTCGGGCGAGCGCAGATCGGCCAGGTAGCCGCCGAGCGCGGCGTCGGGCAGCACCAGCAACGACGCCTCGGCCTTGCGGGCCGCGGTGATGATCATGCCGATCCGCTCGACCGAGCGGGGCAGGTCGCGCCCGAAGTGGGCCGAGGCCGCCGCGAGCCGCTGGGATCGAGGTGTGGGCACGCGTCAGACCACGGCGTCCGGTGGGGGAGTTGCCGCGGTGAGCTGCTCGGCGACGTACGCGGCGTCGCGGTCGACACCGGCGAACCGACCCGAGCCCCAGGTGTGCTGCCACGGCAGCCCGACGAAGTACAGGCCCGGTACGGGCGTCACCCCGCGCACGTGCTGCGGGTGCCCGGCGCCGTCGAACACCGGGGCATGCAACCAGCGGTAGTCGCGGGTGAAGCCGGTGGCCCAGACGACCGCGCCCAGCTCGGCGGCGGGGAGCCGCGAGCCGCGGTACCCGTAGGGACGCCATACCGGGTGGTATCTCGACGGCCCGTCCACGGTCTCGATGCCGCGGTCCGCGATGAACTCGTCGATCATCGTGTTGATGCCGTTGTAGACCTCGTCGGCGGCGTCGAGGTTGCGCTCGAGGTCGGCGTCGAAGCACAGGCTGCCGTCGACGACGTCGAGCAGCCGGCCGTGCAGGCTCATGCCCTGCTGGGCGAAGGCGCGCAGGTCGATGTCGCGCCCGCCGTCGCGGCCGGTGACGTAGTGGTTGGTCTTGTCCTGCGTGCGTTCCTCGACGGGCTTGTCGGTGACCGGCTTGTCGTAGTGGCCGGTGTCCTCGAGCCACGCGATGACGTCGCGGCCGCGGTAGCGACGCGCGAACCGCGGCGCCCTGCCGACGGCCAGGTGAACCTGGCGGCCGGCGAGCAGCAGGTCCTCGGCGATCTGCGCGCCCGACTGCCCGGTGCCCACCACGAGCACCGGCCCGTCCGGCAGGGACTCCGGGTTGCGATACGCCGACGAGTGCACCTGCTCGACGCTCGCCGGCAGCCGCTCGCCGATGCGTGGGATCTGCGGCGTGTGGTAGCCGCCGGTGGCCACGACGACGCGATCGGCCACGTACGTCTCGCCGGACGTGCGGACCTCGAACCCGCCCTCCGCAGCGCGCACCGAGGTCACCGCAATGTGCTCGCGCACCGGCGGGTCGAAGCTGGCGACGAAGCCGGCCAGCCACTCGAGGATCTCCTTGCGGACCATGAAGCCCTCGGGCTCGGCGCCGTCGTAGGCGTAGCCCGGCAGCCGGCACTGGAAGTTCGGCGTCACCAGGCAGAAGGTGTCCCACCGCGCGTCGGCCCAGCTGTGCATGAGGGTGTCGCGCTCGAGCACCACGTGCGCGACGCCCTCGCGCTTCAGATACCAGCTGACCGCGAGCCCGGCCTGTCCCCCGCCGACGATGACGACGGGGATCTTCGTGCTCATGCGGTGACCGACAGCGCGTAGCTGTCGGGACGGCGGTCGCGCAGGTGGAACATGTGCCGGCGCGCGCCACCGAGCATCTCGTCGAGGTCGACGCTCGCGTACGCGACACCCGCCTCGTAGCCGGTGGTGGCGATGACGTCGCCCCCGGCGTCGACGACCTTGGCCGAAGCGACGAAGCGCAGGTCGCCGAACGTGCCGGACTGGTTCGCCGACACCCACAGCACCTGGTTCTCGAGCGCCCGGGCCCGGTCGAACAGGTCGAAGCGGCGGGCCCACCGGTCGTCGGCGATGTCCGGTGCGGACTGTGTCCGGGCGGTCGGCCAGGCCGACAGGCAGCAGATGATCTCCGCGCCGTCGACGGCCATCGCCCGCGCCGCCTCGGGGAACGCCTTGTCGTAACAGATCATCATGCCGAGGCGCCCGACCGGCGTCTCGAAGGTGTCGAAGGTGTCACCCGCGGCGTAGGACGCGCCTTCGCCGAGCGGCTGGTGGACCTTGCGGTGGACGCTCAGCACCCCGTCGCCGGTGACCGCGACCGCGGTGTTGAAGCGACGCGGCCCGTCGGCCTCGCACATGCCGGCGGTGACGACGAGGTCACCGGCCAACGCGCTGAGCTGTCTGACCTCGGGCCCGTCGACGTCGAGGGCCGGGGGCAGCGAGACGTCGCCGGCACCGTCGAGGTTGGCGAGGTACCCGCCCAGCGTCGCCTCGGGCAGCACGACCAGCTGCGTGCCGCGGGCGCGGGCGTCGTCGAGGATGACCTTGATGCGCGCGAACGCGTCGTCGAGGTCCCGTCCGAAGTTCGCCGCGACGGCGGCGACTCTCGTGTCAGTCATAGGACGTACTCCTGGTTGGCCGGGCCGAGGCCGGTGACCCCGGACGCGATGCCCTCGGTGGTCTCGCCGTCGGGCCAGCGCAGCGTGACGCCGGTGCCCGCGACGAGCTCGCCGCAGGCGGCAGACGTCGCCGGGCCGGGGGGCGCCACGGGGCGGCCGGGCTCGTCGGCGGTGATCATGGCGAAGCCGGGGAAGCAGGACAGCCAGTCGGCGGTGCCGGCGCCGGCAGGGGTCGGGACCGCCGCGACGTCGAGCACCGCGCCGCAACCGCTGGCCTCGGCCAGCATGCCGAGCGTCCCGACGAGGCCGGCCATGCTGACGTCCTTGGCCGCGGCGGGCGCGGTGCCGGCCACGAACGCGCACATCGCCTGCAGCTCGGCGGTGCTGCGGGCGGTGGTCGAGTCCCACTGACGGCCGGTGTGCCCGCGCCGCCACGACCCGCCGAGGTCGGCGGTGACGGTGACCGCTTGGCCGGGCCGCCCGCCGCCGGCGGGCACGGGCCGCGAGGCGCGGCCGAGCGCGGTGACGCTGAGCGCTGCCGGGACACCGAACTGGGTGTGCCCGCCGAGCACCGGGACGCCCCAGGCCTGCGCGGCATCGCGCAGCCCGGACACCACCCGGGCGGCGAAGCTGGCGTCGCGAGCGCCGATCGCGTCCAGCAGCCCGACGGGAGCAGCGCCCATCGCCGACAGATCGTTGACGTTCACGAGCACGCCGCACCAGCCCGCCCACTCGGGGTCGCGCTCGACCAGCGAGGGGACGATCGCGTCGCAGGCCGCGACGAGGTCGGTGCCGGGCACCGGCGCGCCGTCGTCGCCGACGAAGCCCGGGCCGCCGAGGTGGAGCCCGGTGAGCAGCGGTCCGAGCGCCGACTTGGTCGAGCGGGCCTGGGCCGCGAACCGCCCGATCGGCCAGCGCATGCGCACGTGCGGCCGGCCGGCGATCTGCGCCTCGCCCAGCCGGGTCCAGCCCAGCCAGCGGAACAGCGGCTCGTTCGCGACCTGCACGCACGCCTCGAAGCGCAGGGCTCCCACGCGTTCGGCATGGGCGCACGCGGCCCGCACCAGCGCGGCGCCGACGCCCAGCAGCTTGCGGGCCTCGGGGCGGACGACGAGCCGGGCACCGACCCACCAGCCGACGTCGGGGGTGGTCGCCGGGGCCAGCCGCACACCGCCGAGCACGGCGCCGTCGGCGGCGCGGGCGACGAGCACGACCGCGCGCGGGTCGTCGTCGACGTCGTCGCGGTCGGATCCGGCGAACAGGCCCTGCTCGGTGACGAAGACGTCGCTACGCAGTGCGTGGTAGGCCGCGAGATCGTCGGCGTCGGCCAACCCGATCGTCCAGTCCGGCGCTACGGCTCGACCAGCGCCCAGCAGTACGGCACCGAGATCCTCCCTCGCCCGGTGATCAACTGCCGATTCGTGTTGCATACCGATGCGGATGCGCAGTTGATCACCTAGGGGCGACGGATGGAGGT
>CAZZZE010000158.1:0-6493 GCA_964658365.1 uncultured Jatrophihabitantaceae bacterium | reverse complement strand
AACCGCAACGCGTCCATCCGATCGGCCACCTCGTCGAGCCGATCGTCGTACAGATGGCCGTACAGATCGAGCGCCATCGTCGCGCTGGCGTGCCCCAGCATCTGCTGCACGACCTTCACGTCGGCCCCGCTGGTGATGGCCAGGGACGCTGTGAACTGCCGCAGGCCCTGCCCAGCAAGAAGAACGCCTGACGATTCCGGTGCCGTTCACCTGCTGAGCAGCAGTCAGCGACGCCGCGAGGCATGTCAGGCCAGACTGGGTACGGCTTCGAGTTCGCGCAGTTTCGGCAACAACGTGTCGCCCTGCCGGACGATCTCGGGCCGGTACGGGGTGTCCGAAAGCACGAGATCGGTGATGCCGAGACTGCGATATTTCTGCAGGGCGTTCGCGACCTCGTCGGCGGACCCGACCAGCCACGTGGTGCCCGCACCTCCGCCGCCCACTCGTCCGGGGGCGGTGTAGAGGCAGGTGTCAAGAACGTCGCCGCGCTCGGCGAGTTCCAACAACCGCTGCTGGCCGATCGCGGTCCTGCGGTTGCCCTGCGCCCAGGTGATCTCGCCGGCGTTCGCGGCCAACTTTGCCACCTTCGCCTCGGCGTCGCGCCACGCCTCCTCGGAGGTGTCGCGCACCAGCGTAGTGATGCGCAGGCCGAATCGCAGCGGAGCGTGGCGGCGGCCGACCTCGTCGCTGAGTCGCCGAAGGCGCTCGATCCGCTCGGCCAGACCCTCGAGCGGCTCGCCCCAGAACAGCTGCACGTCCGCCTCCGCGGCGGCGACGCGTTCGGCGGCGTCCGACGCACCGCCAAAGTAGAGAACCGGGTGCGGACGGTCTGCGACGGGGTACGGGCCCGGGGACACCGTCGAGTGCTCGACCCGGTAGAACTCCCCGGAGAACGTCACGTCCTGTTCCGTCCAGAGGCGGCGCAGCAGCTGCAGGAACTCCAGCGTGCGGACGTAACGCATCGACGGGTCGGCCTGTCCGTCGCCGTAGGCCGCGACGTCGTCGAGGCCGCTGACGATGTTGAGCAGCACTCGCCCCCCGCTGAGTTGATCGAGGGTCGCGGCGGAGCTCGCGAGGTGTGCCGGCTGCCAATAGCCGGGACGGACGGCGATCAGCGGTTTGTACGTCGTCGTCCGCGCCGTGATCGCGGTCTGGACCGTGAAGGTGTCAGGGCGACCCCAGCCGGTGCCGACGAGCGCCCCGTTCCAGCCGTGATCCTCCAGTGCGCGCGCCTGGTCGACGAGGAAGTCGAGGCTGCCCCAGCCCGCAACCGTGTTGTCACCGCGATGCCCCGGCTCGACCGTGTTCGGGATGTACCACAGGTATTCACTCATGAGTGTTCACGCTCGCCTCAGAGACCCAGACCGGTGCCGTGCACGCCGTGCTCGTCGATGAGGGTGAGCTCCTGCTCGGTCAGCGGTGCGAACTCCAGCGCCTGAACGTTGTGGTCCAGCTGCCACGTCGAGCTCGCGCCGATGAGGGCGCTGGTCACCTGCGGTTGGCGCAGCACCCACTGCAGCGCCAACTGCGCCAGGGACTGTCCACGGGCCGCGGCGATGTCGTTCAACGCGGCCGCCCGCTGCCGGTAGACGTCGTCGATCGACTCCGGCGAGAGGAAGGTGCTGTTGTGCGCGCGCGCACCCTCCGGGATCGCGTCCCCGAGGGATTTGTTGGTGAGCAGCCCCTGGGCCAGCGGGCTGTAGACGACGAGGCCGAAGCCGTCCTCGGTGGCGATCTTGATCAGCCCGTTCTGTTCGGGCCGGCGGTCGAAGATGGAGTAGCGGGGCTGGTGGACGAGCAGCGGGACACCGGCTCCCCGCAGCAGTTCAGCCACGTCGTGCGCACGCTCCGGCTCGTAGTTGGAGATGCCGACGTACAGCGCCTTGCCCGACTGCACGGCGCTCACCAGCGCGCCGACCGTCTCCTCCAACGGTGTCGTCCGGTCCGGGCTGTGGCTATAGAAGATGTCGACGTAGTCGGTACCGAGGTCGCGCAGGCTGTGGTCGAGCGAAGCGAGCAACGACTTGCGCGAGCCGCCCTTGAGATACGGGCTCCTGCCGATCGGGTTGCCGGCCTTGGTCGAGAGGATCAGCTCGTCGCGGTAGCGGGCCAGGTCGCTGCCCAGGACGCGCCCGAAGTTCTGCTCCGCCGCTCGGTGCGGCGGGCCGTAGCGATTGGCGTTGTCGAAGTGGGTGATGCCCAGGTCGAACGCGTGCAGGATGATCTTGCGCTGCGTCTCGTACGGGTAGTCGGCGCCGAACTTCTGCCACAGCCCGAAGGAGAAGGCGGGTAGGTCGAGACCGGAGGTGCCGACGCGGCGGTACTCCTGTGTCTCGTAGCGGTCCTCGGCTGCGGTGTACGCGGTGTCGAACTGGCGAGCCATACAGTGCTTCCTTTGCTGGGTGGGATATCGGATCGGCGGTGCAACGCCGGCAGCTCAGCGTTGGCGGCGTTGAGCGTCCGGTTGCAACGACGGCGTGTGCACGCCTGTGTCTCGCTCCAGGAACTGGGTGCCGGGATCGACGATCTCGTCGATCCGGTCCAGGACCGCATCCGGCAGCTGCACCGTCGCGGCCTTCAGGTATGCCTCGAGGTGTTCCGGCGTGCGCGGACCGATGATCACGCTGCTGATGGCCGGGTGGTTCAGCGCGAAGGCGATCGCGAGCTCGACGAGGCTGAGCCCGTTCTGTTCGGCGAGCGCGGCGAGGGCGTCCGCGGCGGCGAGCTTGCGCTGGTTGCGCTCGAGCCCGACGTCGAAGCGGCCGGGGATGAGATCCGCGCGCTGCGACTCGGGCTGCTCGGCACCGATGCGGTACTTGCCCGACAGCCAGCCGGCCGCGAGCGGGCCGTAGCTGAGCACCCCGACGCCGTGACGGCGCGTGGTCGGGAAGACCTCACGCTCGGCGCCACGCACGAGCAGGGAATACGGCAACTGCTCGGTGTGCGGGGCGATCAGTCCGTGCTTGTCGGCCAACCAGTGCGCCTCGACCTGCTGGTGGGCCGGGAACGCCGACGTGCCGTAGTAGAGAATCTTGCCCGCCCTGATCAGGTCGTTGAGGGCGTGCAGCGTCTCGAGCAGGTCGGTGTGCGCGTCCGGGCGGTGGGCTTGGTAGAGATCGATGCGGTCGGTGCCGAGGCGGCGCAGGCTGCCCTCGACGGCCTGGGTGATCCAGTACCGGCTGTTGCCGGCATGACGCGGGTCGCTGCCGACCTGACCGTGGAACTTGGTCGCGAGAAAGACCTCGTCCCGACGCCCGGCGATCGCCCTGCCGACGATCCGCTCGGACTCGCCGTGCGCGTAGACGTCCGCCGTGTCGACGACGTTGATCCCGGCGTCCAGCGCTGCGGCGATGATCTCGAGGCTGTCCTGCTCCTCCGCCCACTTGCCGAAGTTCATCGTGCCGAGGGTCAAGGTGCTGATCGAAACACCCGTACGTCCGAGGTGGCGGCTCTGCCCGAGCAACATAATGTCCTTCCTTTCCGAGTGCAGGGTCAGAAGAGTCCTGAGGTGGGCGGCTCTTCGCCGATGAGGTGGTAGGCGCCGGCGACGCCGAGCTTCCAGTCCCGCGGGTTGTGGTTGGCGATGGTGCGGGCATTGCGCCAGTGCCGGTCGAGGGCGAACTCGCGATTGGTCGCCGTGCCGCCCCCGACGTCGAAGAGCAGCTCTGCGGCCTTCAGCGCGCTCTCGGCGGCGACGACCTGCGCCTGCGCGACGGTGACCGCGGCGCGCGCCGCGGCCGCCCGCAGCTCGGCGCCGGGGATCGTCCGGAGCGCGTCGAGGTCCTCGGCGGCGAGCAGTACCGCCGCTCGCGCCGCGTAGGCGCGCGCCCCGATCTCACCGACGACGCGGCGCACGTAGGGGTCGTCGACGCTGCGATCGGCATTGCTGTGCTTGATCGGGCGCGCCTTGGTGTTGCCGAACCACACCGCGTCGTCGAGGGCCGCGGCGGCGATGCCGGCCTCGGCGGCGGCGAGATACAGCTGCGCGATCGTCCCTAGCCACGGGTTCGAGGACGGCGTGCGGTCGGCCAACCGGTGGCTCTCGTCGGCATTCACCCGCACGTTCACGAGGCGTGTGGTGCCGCTGGCGGTGAGGCGCTGGCCGACCGCGTCGAAGTCGTCGATCAGCTCCACGCCCTGGCGATCGGTCGGCACGGTGACGTAGACGAGTTCGCCGTCGTCGTCGAGCGCCGTGCTGCTGAACCACTGGGCGTAGAGCCCACCGGTGCTGTAGTACTTCTCGCCGTTGAGCAGGTAGCCGTCGCCGTCGCGGGTGACCGTCGTGCTCACCGAACCGCTCGCACCCCCGTTGCGCTCGTTGCTGGTGCCGGCGAACAGGTCGCCGCGCTTGATGTGCTCCAGCACCTGCGCGCGGTCCGGGGTGTCGGGCTGGAACGCGATCTGGTGGGCCCGCAGGATGCTGGTACGCAGCGCCTGCGCGACGTTCGAGTCGGCGCGGGCGATCTCGAGGGCGACGTCCAGGACGTCACGCAGTGTGCCGCCGGCTCCCCCGTCCTCGGCCGGGATGCCGATGAGCAACAGGCCGGCCTGAGCCAGCTCGCGCACTTCTGCGTACGCGTACGTGCGGGTCTCGTCGCGCTGCCGGACTCCCGCCGCGAGCCGGGCCAGGACCGGAGCTATGGCGGCCCGAATTCCAGCAACGGTCGGCAGCATCGCCTGCGACACACTGAACGGCGGTGCGGCGACGGCGGTCATCGGACGTACTCCGTCGAGCTGGCCGGACCGACCGCACCACGCAGGGTCTCGCCGGGCGCGGGCCGGAATCGCACAAGTTCGGTCTCGAGGATTCGCGCCGCCTCGGCACGGTCGGCAGCGACGAGCTCGACGCCGTCGACGTGATGGCGTTCCACCCACTCGGCGAGCTCGTTCTGCGTCACGCCGGCAGGCGCCCGACCGATCAACGCGATCGCCTCCCGCGGACGGCCGGAGCGCTCCAGCGCTGCCGTCAGGCTCGTCGCGGCGTCGACCGCGAGGTCGGCCGGGACGACGGCCACATCAGCGGCAGCCGCGATGACATCCCAGCCGAGGACAGCAAGGTCGTCGGCGACCAGCACGGGACGGCCCTGCACCGAGGTGGGACCGTCGAGCGCACCCTGCACCCGGTAGAACGCGCCCTCGTGCCCGATCCCGGAGATGAGGCTGTCGTCGGCGAAGATGCCCGCTTCTTGATCACCGAGCAGCGCCTTGCGCGGGAAGCTCTGCCACAGGCTCGTGACGATGTGCGCGTACTCCGCCCAGCGGGCTGCCTGTGACGTGGCACCCGGGTCGGGCACGGCCGCATCGCTGACCTCGTCGCCGTCCCCGGCCCGCAGCACGAGCCCGGTGCGCCCGGCTGTTGCCCGGTCGAGGGACAGCACCCGTCGGGCGAGGTTGTACGGCGCATTGCGCGTCGTCGGCGCGTCGACGAGCCAATTCACCGTGGGAACGAGCGCGGCCAGATGCGCGGCGACCGCGGTCGGGTCGAGGCTGCCGGCACCGTCGCGGATCCGCAGGGCCGTGACACCCCGCTCTGCGGCCGCTTCGGCGACGTCGACGGCATCGCGCAGCGACAGCGCACCACCTACTTCGATCGCAAGGATCGCGGACATAGTCATGATCACCCGATTCAGATCGCGGCTTCGACGACGTCGGAGTCGGCCGGCAGGGCCTCGGGCAGGCCGAGGCCGAGATGCCCGCGCAGGGTCGTCGCGTCGTACTCACGTCGGAACAAGCCACGCCGCTGCAGCTCCGGGACGACCTGATCAGCGAAGTCGTCCATCCCGCTGGGCAGCACATCGGGCATCAGGTTGAAGCCGTCGGCCGCCCCGGTGCGGAACCATAGTTCGATGTCGTCGGCTATCTGGTCGGGCGTTCCGACGACGATGCGGTGCCCGCCGCCACCGCTGAGGTGCTTGAGCAGCTGACGCAGGGTGGGGTTGCGTTCGTCGATGATCGCCTTGACGACCCGGTAGAACGTCTGTGATCCGCTCGCCTCGTCCGGTTCGACGAGCCGGTCGGCCGGAATCGGTTCGTCGTCCGCGAGGCCCGCCAGCGAGATGCCGAGCTGCGAGCTCAACCGGGTGCGTGCGTAGGCGTCGGGCAGGATCTCGTCGAGGATCTCGCGGCGCTCACGCGCCTCGTGCTCCGTCGAGCCGAGCACAGTCGACAACCCGGGCAGGATGACGACGTCGTCGGGGCGCCGACCGAACTGCGCCGCGCCGGACCGGATCTCGGTGCGGAACGCGCGAGCTCTCTCGATGTCCTGCTCGGCGGAAAAGACGACCTCGGCCACGCGAGCCGCCAGCCGACGACCGTCGGACGAGCCGCCGGCCTGCACGACGACCGGACGCCCCTGCGGTGAGCGGAATGCCGAGCGGGTCGCCCAGCGACCGACGACCCGCTCGGTGAAGGCGGCGGCGCGCCGGTAGCGCAGGGCATGCTCGGGCTCAGCGCTACGGCCGAAGTTGGCGGCCGCGACCGGCCCGGCCGTCGT
>CAZZZE010000157.1:0-6514 GCA_964658365.1 uncultured Jatrophihabitantaceae bacterium | reverse complement strand
CACGGTGTCGACACCGTGCATGCCGGCGGCACGGCGACCAGCAGCGTCTACAGCGTCTACAGCGGGATGTTGCCGTGCGCGCCGCGTCCGCTGGGCGCGTCGGCGAGGGCCTGGGCCAGCGCGGCGCGGGTGTGCCGCGGCTCGATCAGTTCGTCGACGACGCCGATCTCGAGGGCCCGCCCCACGCCGCCGGCGATGCGCGCGTGCTCCTCGGCCAGGGCAGCGTGCAGCGCCTCGCGCTCACCGGGCGGTGCCGCGGCCAGCTTCTTGCGGTGCAGGATGCCGACCGCGGCCGACGCACCCATGACCGCCACCTCCGCCTCGGGCCAGGCGAAGACCTTGGTCGCGCCGAGCGAGCGGGAGTTCATGGCGATGTAGGCGCCGCCGTAGGTCTTGCGGGTCACGAGCGTCACGCGCGGCACGACCGACTCGCCGAAGGCGTGCAGCAGCTTGGCGCCCCGGCGCACGATGCCGTCCCATTCCTGGCCGACGCCGGGCAGGTAGCCGGGCACGTCGACGAGGACGACGAGCGGCACCCCGAACGCGTCGCACATGCGCACGAAGCGGGCGGCCTTCTCGGCCGAGGGGGAGTCCAGGCAGCCGCCCAGACGCATCGGGTTGTTGGCGATGACGCCGACCGTGCGGCCGACGAGGCGGCCGAGACCGGTCACGATGTTCGGTGCCCACTTCTCGTGCAGCTCGAGGAAGCCGCCCTCGTCGAGCAGCGCGGCCACGATCGGGTGCACGTCGTACGCGCGCTTCGGGTTGGCCGGCAGCAGCGACTTGATGTCGTGGTCGGGGCCGAGCTGGGCGACGTCGAAGCTGCCCTGCCGGGCCAGCAGCGAGGTGACCGACTGCGCGGCGGCGTAGGCGGCGGCCTCGTCGTCGGTGACGATGTGGACGACGCCGCTGCGCCGGCCGTGGGTGTCCGGGCCGCCGAGGGACTCCATGTCGACGTTCTCGCCGGTGACCGAGCGCACGACGTCCGGGCCGGTGACGAACACCCGCCCGCCCGTCGACATGATCACGATGTCGGTGAGCGCGGGCCCGTAGGCCGCGCCGCCCGCGGCGGGGCCGAGCACGACCGAAATCTGCGGCACCCGTCCGGACGCGCGGATCATGGCCTGGAACACCAGCCCCACTGCGTGCAGGGCCAGGACGCCCTCGGCGAGCCGGGCGCCGCCGGAGTGCCACAGCCCGATGACCGGCACCCGCTCGCGCACGGCGGTGTCGATGGCGTCGACGATGTGCCGGCAGCCGGCCTCGCCCATGGCGCCGCCCATGACGGTGGCGTCGGTGCAGAACGCGATCGCCGGGTTGCCGTTGATGCGCCCGCGCGCCGCGGCCACGCCGCTGTCGTCGCGTGGCGCGAGCAGCTCGACGGAGCCGGCGTCGAAGAGGTGCTCGAGGCGCAGCACCGGGTCGCGCGGATCGCGCTCCTCGGTCACGGGTGTGGCAGCGAGGGCGGTCATCGGTGGCTCCTCACGGCTCAGGCCTTCCGGAAGACGAGTGACGCGTTGTGGCCGCCGAAGCCGAAGGAGTCGTTCACCGCGGCGGGGACGGGCATGGCCCGCGCCTCGCGCGGGACGTCGAGTTTGAGCTCGTCGTCGGGCTCCTCGAGGTTGATCGTCGGCGGCACGACGTCGTGGAACACCGACAGGACGGTGGCCACCGACTCGATGGCGCCGGCCGCGCCGAGCAGGTGCCCGGTCATCGACTTGGTGGCCGTGACGACGGTGTCCTGGCCGAGCAGGTCGGCCACCACGCCGGCCTCGCCCATGTCGCCCACCGGGGTGGACGTCGCGTGGGCGTTGACGTGCACGATGTCCTCGACGCTGAGGCCCGAGCGGCGCACGGCCAGTTCGAGTGCCCGGAACTGCCCGCCCCTGTCGGGCTGCACGATGTCGTAGGCGTCGGACGTGATGCCCGCGCCGGCCAGCACCGCGTACGGGCGGCGACCGCGGGCTGCGGCGCCCGACGCGCGCTCGAGCACGAGCACGCCGGCGCCCTCGCCGAGCACGAAGCCGTCGCGGCCCTTGTCCCAGGGCCGGGACGCGCGCTCGGGCTCGTCGTTGCGAGTGGACATCGCGCGCATCTGCGCGAACCCAGCGATGTTCAGCGGGTGGATGCAGGCCTCGGTGCCACCGACCACCACGACGTCGGCGCGGTCGAGGTGCAGCAGGTCGAGGCCGTAGGCGACGGCCTCGGAGCCGGACGCGCAGGCGCTGACGCAGGTGTGGACGCCGGCCTGCGCGCCGATCTCGAGACCGACGTAGGCCGCCGGACCGTTCGGCATGTTCATCGGGATCAGCAACGGTGAGACGCGGCCGGGCCCCTTGTCGAGCATGATGTCGTACTGGCTCAGCAGGCTGGTGACGCCGCCGATACCGGTGCCGATGACCACGGCGACGCGGGTGGGGTCGAGCCCGGCCTCGCTCGCGGTGCCCTCGAAGCCGGCGTCGGCCCACGCCTCGTGCGCGGCGACCAGGGCGGCCTGCTCGCTGCGGTCGAGGCGGCGGGCCTGCTTGCGCGGCAGCACCTCGGCGGGGTCGACGGCCATCGGCGCCGCGATGCGCACGGTGAGGTCGCTCGCCCACTCCTCGGTCAGCGCGCGGACGCCGGAGCGGCCCTCGAGCAGAGCCGACCAGTAGGTGGCGACGTCGCCACCGAGCGGCGTGGTGGCGCCCAGCCCGGTGACGACGAT
Organism: uncultured Jatrophihabitantaceae bacterium; assembly: GCA_964658365.1. GTDB lineage: Bacteria > Actinomycetota > Actinomycetes > Mycobacteriales > Jatrophihabitantaceae > Jatrophihabitans. The sequence goes on along the minus strand of CAZZZE010000157.1, from coordinate 3,810 downwards.
CTCCTCACGCGTCATGACACTCAGGCGTTCGACTCGATGTACTTGACGGCGTCGCCGACGGTCTTGAGCTTGGGCAGCTCGTCGTCGGGGATCTTGACGCCGAACTGCTCCTCGGCGGCCATCGCGACCTCGACCATCGACAGCGAGTCGACGTCCAGGTCGTCGACGAAGCTCTTCTCGTCGCTCACGTCGTCGGCGTCGACATCGGCGACGTCGTTGAGGATGGACGCGAGTCCTGCGCGGATCTCGTCGGCACTGGGCACTGGTGGAACCTTTCTGTAGTGATGGTGCGGTTGGGTTCGAGAGGCGGGGTCAGGGGGCGAGCACGACCTGGCCGGCGAAGGCGAGTCCAGCGCCGAAGCCGAGCAGCAGGACGGGTGCGCCGGACGGGATCTCGCCGCGCTCGACCATGCGCGACATCGCCAGCGGGATCGTCGCAGCCGAGGTGTTGCCCGACGTCGTGATGTCGCGGGCGACGACCGCGTTGGGCAGCCCGATGCGCCGGGCGAGGGAGTCGATGATGCGCAGGTTGGCCTGGTGGGGCACGAACGCGGCGATGTCCTCGAGCGCCACACCGGCCTTCCCGCACGCCTCGATCGCCACCGGGGCCATCGCGCCGGTGGCCCAGCGGTAGACGGCCTGGCCCTCCTGGCGGAACACCCGGCTCTGCTCGTCGATGGCGATCGTGTCCGCCATCGAGCCGTCGCTGCCCCACGCGACCGGGCCGAAGCCGGGGGAGTCGGACGGGCCGACGACCGCCGCCCCGGCCCCGTCGCCGAGGATGATGCAGGTCGAGCGGTCGGTGAAGTCCAGCCAGCCCGAGAACCGCTCGGAGGCGACGACCAGCGCGTGGCGCGCCTGCCCGGTGGCCACCGCGGCCGACGCCGCGTTCAGCGCGTAGACGAAGCCCGAGCAGCCTGAGTTGAGGTCGTAGGCGCCGGGCGAGTCGATGCCGAGCCGGGTGGCGACGTTGGGGGCGGCGCCGGGCACCGGGGTGGGCATGGTGCAGGTGGCCACGATGACGAGGTCGACGTCGGCGGCCGCGATCCCGCTGGCGGCCAGGGCCTTGCTGCCGGCCTGCTCGGCCATGTCGATCACGGTCTCGTCGGGATCGGCCCAGCGGCGCTCGGTGATGCCTACGCGGCTCTTGATCCACTCGTCGTCGGTGTCGACGCCACGGGCGATGAGGTCGTGGTTGGTGATGACGTTGCTCGGGCGGTAGTGGCCGAGGCCGCGGATGCGGGTGCCGGCGGGGCCGGTGGGCAGCGACAGGGTCATCAGGCCTCGGCCCGGGCCGAGAGCCGGGCGACTGGGAGCCCGGCGGGCACGATGTCGCCGTCGTGGCGCAGCCACTCGTCCAAGACGCCGGACGCGCCGGCCACGATCGCCTGCTCGTCGCGGTTCGTGCGCACGGTGCCGATCTGCGCGCCCCTGGCGACGGGTTGGCCCTCGGTGAGCGTGCCAGCGCGGGTGAACACACCCTTGGCGGGCATGACGACGACGCGGAACTCGGGGGTGTGCTCGCCCTGCCCGTGCTGCGGGCGGCTGGCTGCCAGGCTGCGCGCCTTGTCCAGGTCGTCGGGGGTCTTGACCGCGACCAGTTCGGCGCCCTTCAGCTCTCGCTTGGCGATGCCGGTGAGCACGCCCCCGGGGGCGAGCTCGATCGCCGCGGTGACGCCCAGCGCCGCGCAGGTGGCCAGGCACAGGTCCCAGCGCACCGGCAGGGTCACCTGGCGGACGAGGCGAGCGAGCAGCTCGGCGCCGGTGGTGACCGACGAACCGTCGGCGTTCGACAGCAGGATCGGGCGAGGGTCGGCGACGGTGAGCGAGTCGGCGTAGGAGCGCAACGCGTCCTCGGCCGGTGACATGTAGTGGGTGTGGAACGCGCCGGCCACGGCCAGCGGGCGCACCGCCCGCAGCCCCTCGGGGGGGTTCGCGGCGAAGGCCTCGAGCGCGTCGAGGGCGCCGGCGGCCACGATCTGGCCGGCGCCGTTGCGGTTCGCCGGAGTCAGGCCCGCGGCCTCGATGGCGGCGGCGACGGCGTCGGGATCCCCGCCGCCGAGCACCGCTGACATGCCGGTGGGGACGAGCGCGCAGGCCGCGGCCATCTCGGCGCCCCGCCGCCCGGCGAAGGCGACGGCGTCGGTGGGCGTCAGCGCGCCGGACAGGGCCGCCGCGGTCAGCTCGCCGACGCTGTGCCCGGCCACGACCCGTTCGTCCGAGGAGTCCAGACCCAGCTGGCCGGCGGCGATGATGCCGAGCGCCACGAGCAGTGGCTGGGTGACGGCCGTGTCCTTGATCTCGTCGGCGTCAGCGGTCGTGCCGAGGCGGGCGAGGTCGAGCCCGGTGGCCTCGGAGAAGGCGGCGACCTGCTCGGCGACGCCGTCGAGCTCGAGCCAGGGCGCGAACATGCCCGGGGACTGCGCGCCCTGTCCGGGAGCGAATACGGCTAGCACCCCACTAGCTTGGCCCGTCCTGGGCCCGTTGCGCGATCGTGACACTCACAGGGTTGGCGCGTCAGCTTTGTAGGACCCCTACAGTCCGGAGGCCCACAATGCGGGCATGTGGCGGCTGTCCGTTGTCGGTTAACTCAGGGTTACGCCGGTTGTGACGGCTGGTCACGCGTTCGCGGCGTCGGCCAGCCGGCCCAGCACCAGCGCCACGCGCAGGGTCAGGGCGCCGCGGGCGTCGGTCGGCGACTCGCCGCAGACCTCGGCCACCCGCCGCAGCCGGTAGCGCACGGTGTTGGCGTGCACGAACAGCAGGCGGGCCGTCGATTCGAGCGCGCCACCGGCGTCGAGGAACGCCGCGACGGTGTCGGCCAGCCCGCCGCCGGCCTGGACGAGCGGCCGGTAGACGTCGGCGACGAGCTGCTCGCGGGCGTCGGCCTCGCCGGCCAGCGCACGTTCGGGCAGCAGGGCGTCGGCCTCGACGGGACGCGGCGCACCCGGCCAGGCGGCGACCGCGCGCAGCGCGCTCAGCGCCGAGCGGGTGACCCGCCCGGCGGCCGACAGGTCGGGAGCGACGGGACTGATCACGACCGGACCGTCACCGAACGCGGGCAACAGCTTGGCCGCGATGCGCCCGGCACCCGCGACACCGTCGGTGACGCCGCCGACCACGACGACGAGCCGGTCGGCGTGCAGGCCGGCCATGGCGTCGAGCCCGCGGCGCGCGGCGCGCGTGTGCACGGCGGTCAACGCTGCGTCGGGGGCGCCGGTCGGGGCGGGTCCGACCACGCTGACGATGGGACCGGACCCCGTCCACCCGAGGGCGGCGAGCTGGCTGGGCAGCGGGTCGCCGACGAGCGAGCCGCTGACGAGGTTGTCGATGACGAGCGCCTCGAGCCGGCGGTCCCACGAGCCGCGGTTCTCCGCGGCTGTGGCGTACACCCGCGCCGCGGCGAAGGCGATCTCCCGGCTGAAGCGCAGCAGCTCGTCCCGCACGGCGGCCTCGTCGCTCGGGCCGGCGAGTTCGGGGACGTGCTCCTCGGCCACGGCGATCGCCTCGCGCACCAGCTCGACGGTCTGGGCCAGGGTGACGCTGCTGGCCATGTCGCGCGGCGCGGTGGCGAACACCTCGCCGGTCAGGCGCAGCACGTCGTCGGGGCTGCGCAGCCACTCGACGAAGGACTGCAGGCCGGCCTGGGCGACGAGCATCACCCAGCTGCGCTGGTCGGCGGGCAGCTCGCGGAACCAGGGCAGCTTGTCGTCCATGCGCGCGACGCTCTGCGTCGAGAGCCGGCCTATGGCCTGCTCGATGCGGCGCACCGTCTCGTCCTCGAGCCCGGCGCGGGTCACGGGCGGCCGG
>CAZZZE010000156.1:0-6518 GCA_964658365.1 uncultured Jatrophihabitantaceae bacterium | reverse complement strand
CGGGATGACGAGGGAGTTCCGGCACGAGGTGGATCTCGACGCTCCCGTCGAGCGGGTGCTGGCGGTGCTGCTGGACCCGGCGTCGCACGCAGCCCGCTACGCCGCGGCCGGCGCCGTCGCGCCCGAGGTGACCGCGCTCGACGTCGAACCCGACGGCCGGCTCGTGCTCGTCTCGCGCCGCGCCGAGCGCGGTTCACTGCCTGGCCCGATCGCCCGGCTGGTGCGCGGCGCGGCCCGGCTCGTCCAGACCGAGCGGTGGGCGCCACCCGGACCGGACGGCGCCCGGTCGGCCACCTGGACGGTCGTGACCGAGGGCGTACCGGTCGACATCGGTGGTCGCATCGAGGTGCGCCCGCACGGCTCGGGCACCCGACTGGTGCAGACCGGCGTTGTGGCCGCACGGGTGCCGCTGCTCGCCGCGATGATCGAGAAGGTGGCGGTCGAGCAGTCGGCGAGCAAGCTGGCGCTCGAGTGGGCCTGGCTGGCCGGCCGGCTGTAGCGCCGGCCGGGACGGGCGCGGCACGTCCTGGTGCCGGCTGGCAGGATCGGGCGCATGACGATCGAAACCGGCTCGCAGACCTCCGGTGCCTGGCTGACCCGCGAGGAACTCGACGCCGCGCGCGAGCGGATGCCCATCCTCTACGTCGACGCGATCCCGGTGCGGGTCGACACCTTCGGTGAGGTGACGTCGGTCGGGCTGCTGTTGCGGGCGACGGAGCGGGGCATCAGTCGCGCGCTGGTCTCGGGCCGGGTGCTCTACCACGAGCGGGTGCGCGAGGCCCTGGTCCGTCACCTCGACAAGGACCTGGGGCCGCTGGCGCTGCCCCGCATCCCGTCCTCACCCCAGCCGTTCACGGTGGCCGAGTACTTCCCGGTGCCGGGCGTCACCCCGTTCCACGACCCCCGGCAGCACGCGGTGTCGCTGGCCTTCGTCGTGCCGGTGGAAGGCGACTGCGCGCCGCAGCAGGATGCGCTCGAACTGACCTGGGTGACGCCCCAGGAAGCGCGCGACGCGTCGCTGCTCGCCGACATGCAGGGCGGTCAGGGCACGTTGCTGATGCAGGGTCTCGCCCACCTCGGTGCGTGAGCCCCGCAGCCGGGCCGGATGATCAGAGGCGCAGGGCCCGGGCCAGCCGGCGCTGCTCGAGCTCGGTGATGACCGGCTCGGCGAACAGGTGCACCCACAGGTGCGGACGCAGGCCGTCGACGACCCGTACGCCCTTGATCAGCAGGTGCCCGTCGGCCAGCTCGGGAGCACCGGGGCCGGAGAGCACGAGGATCGGCGTCACGTCTGGCGAGTCCGCGCCGAGCATCTGCTTCATCAGTGCAGCCGAGCCCTTGGCGTCGCGGATCGCCTTCCAGGCGCGCTGCACGTGGGCCTCGCCGGTGAGCACGGTGTGATGACGGGCCGTGATGGCGACGATGGCGGCGGGAGCCACCGCGACCTGGTCGACGAAGCCGAACGCACTGCGCTCGACGAACTTCCACGGGGTCTCGGAGCGGATCGCCTCGAGATCTCGGTCGAGGTCCGGCACCGTCGCAGGCGCCGGGGTGCGGCGCCGGCCCAGCAGGCGGGACGCGGCGAAGGTGGTGCTCGGGGCGGCGAGTGTGGAGGACATCGCTAAGCCTTCCGGGTCATCCCCCGCAGGATGAGTGAGCATCAGCAATCTATCCCCTGTCACGGTCCGTATAACCCCTTGGAACACTAAAACGATGTTTATTTTCCTGCGACACGGGAATCCTGCATCTTTTTTGGGGGCACAGCGGACAAGTCGGACACGGCCTGCGCTGCGTTCGGGACTTTGGTCCCGCACGCAGCGTCGCGTAAAGCGGCTGGAAACCGGGTCGATCGGTGATAATGCTGCCGTGAGGATCGGCGCATGGATGTCCTGAGCGGGCGCATCATCGTGCGGGCGCAGGACCGGGAGCGCTCGCAGGCTTTCTACCGCGACGTCCTCGGCCTGGCCGTCTACCGCGAGTTCGGCGACCCGGCCGCGCCGGGGCTCGTCTTCTTCCTCGGGACGTCGCTGCTGGAGGTCTCCGGAGCCGGCTCCGGGACACCGGCCGGCGCCGCGCTGTGGCTGCAGGTGCGCGACGTGGCCGCCGAGCGCGACCGGTTGGCCGGCCACGGCGTGCCGATCGTGCGCGAGCCGCGCACCGAGCCCTGGGGACTCGTCGAGATGTGGCTGGCGGACCCCGACGGCCTGCCGATCGTGCTCGTCGAGATCCCCGCCGATCACCCGCTGCGCCGCGACCAGCGCGGCCGCTGACCGGCCTAGGATCACGCGATGCCCGACCGGCCGATCGTGGGCGCCCTGGGCACCGTCGTGCGGCCCGTACGCGGCGGGCGGCTGCCCGGCGAGATCACCGTCGTGCTGGCCGGCGAACCGACCATGCTCCTTGCGTACTGTGCCGAGCCGCTCGCCGAGGGCGTCCGGGTGCAGGTGGTGGGTAGCCGCGGCTCCCGCCAGGTCGACGTCGAACCCTGGCCACGGCGGCGCTGACGCCGCTGCCGGTGTTGTCGGACCGGTTGGGCACGATGGGCTGGTGTCCGACGAGAAGTACCTGACCAAGCTGGCCGCGCTGCTGCGCCAGGCCGAGTCCACCGACAACGAGCACGAGGCCGAGGCCTTCATGGCCGCGGCGCAGCGACTGGCCACGCTCAGCTCGATCGATCTCGCGGTGGCCCGCGCGCACACGGCGCGCGCCGAGCGCCGCACCACCCCGGTGGCCCGGCGCATCGAGATCGGGCCGGCCGGCAAGCGAGCGCTCAAGACGTACGTCCAGCTGTTCCTCGCGATCGCGCGGGCCAACGACCTGTCCTGCGATCTCGCCACCAACTCGACGTTCGTCATGGCGTACGGCTTCGAGACCGACGTCGACGTGTGCGAGGCGTTGTACGCCTCGCTGGTCGTGCAGATGGTGCGTGCGTCCGATGCCTACCTGCGCTCGGGCGCCTACCGCCGCGAGCGGGTGTGGGCCCAGCAGCGCGACGAGCGCGGGCGCGTGCAGCACGTTCGCAAGCCGGTGCACGGCAGCACCGCCCGCATCAGCTTCCAGACCGCGTTCGCCGCCCGCATCGCCGAACGGCTGGCCGAGGCCCGGGCCGCAGCGACGGCCGAGACGCTGGCGCTCGAGGCGTCACCGGCGGCGGGCACCGAGCTCGCACTGACCGAGAAGGCCCTCGAGGTCACCGATTTCTACCAGCGCACGTCGCGTGCCCGCGGCTCGTGGCGCGGGTGGCAGGGCTCGGGGCGTTCGTCGACGCTCGCCGAGCGGGCCGGCCGCGCTGCTGCCGACTCGGCCCGCACCACGTCGTCGAGCGAATTGCCGGCCGGGCGCGCCGCGCTGCCGTGAGCGACCCGCAACGCCCCTTCGTCTACGAGGCCGAGCAGGCGCTGGCCGCCATGATCGACCGCCGCCTGGACTTCCCGGTCGTCTCGGCGTTCGGGTCGCGGGTCGTCCTGCCCGACGACCGCAAGTTCGGCGACCTGGACTCCGTGCAGCGCTACGTCGACGCCGTGTTGGCGCTCGACTGGGTGAACGGCGCGTCTCCGGTCCGGGTACGGGCCCGGGCCGGTGCCACCAAGGCCGAGTACGAGTTCGCCACGGCCACCATCGCCGTCCCGCCGCATCGCGTTGGTGGCCGCTGGGCGATGCGCGAGCTCGTCATCGTGCACGAGCTGGCGCACCACCTGACGCAGGCCGCCGACCACGGCCCGGCCTTCGTCGCGCAACTGCTCGAGCTGGTCGGCGAGCTTGTCGGGCCGGAGGCCGGCTTCCTGCTCCGTGCGGGGCTGCTCGCCGCCGGCGCCGACGTGGGGTGACGGCTACCGGTCGGCGTCGCTGTAGGTGATCATCCCGCGGATGTTCTTGCCGTCGCGCATGTCCTGGTAGCCGGTGTTGATCTCCTCGAGCGTGTACTTCGTGGTGACGAGGTCGTCGAGGTTGAGCTGGCCGGCCTGGTAGAGCGAGAGCAGGTTCGGGATGTCGGCCCGCGGGTTGAGCCCGCCGAAGATGGCGCCCTGCAGGTCCTTCTGCAGCAGGGTCAGCTCGAACAGGCTCAACTTCACGTCGAGGTTTGCCGCGCTGCCCATGCCGGTGACTACAGTTCGGCCGCCCTTGGCGGTCATGGTCAGGGCCTCCTGGACGTTCTCGCCCTGGATGTCGCCGACCGTGATGATCACCTTGTGGGCCATCCGGCCGAGCGTCAGGTCGACCAGCGCGCCGGTCGCCTCCGCCGCGCTGGCGAAGGTGTGCGTGGCGCCGAACTCCATCGCCTTCTCGCGCTTGCCCTCGACCGGATCGATGACCACGACCTGCTTCGCCCCGGCGGCCGCTGACCCCTGGACGGCGTTCATGCCCACCCCACCGGCCCCCATGACCACGACCGTCTCGCCGGGACGGACGTCGGCGACCTTGGTGGCCGAGCCCCAGCCGGTGGTGACGCCGCAGCCGACGAGCGCAGCGACCTCGAGCGGGATGTCGGGGTCGATCTTGACGACCGAGGCCTCGTGGACGGTGATGTAGGGCGAGAAGGTGCCCAGCAGGCACATCTGGATGACCCGCTGGCCGCGGGCCGAGACCCGGAAGCTGCCGTCGCTGATCGACTGCCCGGTCAGCAGCCCCGCACCCAGGTCGCAGAGGTTCTGGTGCCCGCTCGAGCACGGCGGGCACTGGCCGCAGGCCGGGATGAAGGCGGTGACCACGTGGTCGCCCTCCTTCAGCGTCGTGACGCCCGGGCCGACCTTGGTGACGACGCCGGAGCCCTCGTGGCCGCCGATGACCGGCAGCTCGACGGGCGTGCCGCCGGTGACGAGGTGCTCGTCGGAGTGACACAGGCCCGAGGCCGCGAGCTCGACGGTGACCTCGTGCTCGCGCGGGTCGCCGACCTCGATCTCCTCGACCGACCACTGGCCGCCGACCTCCCACAGCACTGCACCCTTGGTCTTCATCCACTGCTCCGCTCACGTCGAGTTCGCGGGTCCACCCGCCGGACCTTGATCGTATGCGCACGTGACGCCGGTCACTGCGGGGGTCCCGTCGGCCGGGCGCTCCGGTTCTCAGGTGGCGTCGAGCCGGCCGGTGAACCGGTCGCCCAGCCCGGTGGCGCGCGCGATCGGCCGCTCGACGCAGGCGAGCACGGACTGCGCCGACCCGACGAGCCGCACGGACGACGCGGCGCGGGTGATCGCGGTGTAGAACGTCTGCCGGGTGGCCAGCGGCGACGTGGCCAGCGGCAGCAGCATGGTGACGCCGGCGAACTGGCTGCCCTGCGCGCGGTGCACGGTCATCGCGTGCAGCGGGCGGACCTCGCCGAGGCGCACGAGCGGCAGGACCATCGGCGTGTCGCCGCGGCGGAAGGCCGCGACCAGGTCGTCGCCCCGGCGCACGACGACGCCGGCGTCGCCGTTGTACAGCTCGACCTCGTAGTCGTTGGTGGTCACCAGCAGCGGCTGCCCGGCGTAGCGGCCGTCGCCGCGCGCGTCGACGGAGCCGGCCAGCCACCGCTGCGCGAGGTCGGTCCAGGACCGTACGCCGCGCGGCCCGGCGCGGTGGGCGCACAGCAAGCGGTGCCGGTCGAGCGCGTCCAGGGCAGCGTCGACGTCACCGGCCGCCGCGGTCGCGATGACCTCACTCTCGTGCGCGACGACGGCCGCGTGGACGGCGGCCAGCGCCGCACCGGACACCGGCTCGTCGTCGCCCACCTCGTGGAACTGCAGCCCGTCGGCGCCCGAGCGCAGCAGCGCCAGTGCGTCGTCGCCGCGGCCGGCGCGCACGAGCGACGCGAGCTCGGCGATCGCGCCGCCGGCGGCGAAGCGACGGACGGTGCGCAGGGTCACCACTGACCCGCCCAGCGGGGTGACTGCCGCCCCAGCGGCGTCGACGTCGACGAGGTCGCCCAGCACCGCCCCGGCCTCGACGGAGGCGAGCTGGTCGGGGTCGCCGACGAGCACGAGCCGGGTGGCCGGCCCGAGCGCCTCGAGCAGCCGGGCCATGAGGGTCAGCGACACCATCGAGCTCTCGTCCACGATGACGACGTCGAAGGGCAGGTGGTTGTCCCGGTCGTGGCGGAACCGGCTCGACGTTCCCGGGCGCCGGCCCAGCAACCGGTGCAGCGTCGACGCCGACAGCCGCGCCAGCGCCGCGCGGTCGGTCTCGCTGAGCCGGCCCTGCGCGGAGTGGACGGCTTCCTCCAGCCTCGCGGCGGCCTTCCCGGTCGGCGCGGCCAGCGCGATGCGCACGCCGGGCCCGAGCCGGCGCCGCAGCACGGTGATCAGCTGGGCGACGGTCGTGGTCTTGCCGGTGCCCGGTCCGCCGGCGATCACCGCGACGCGCGACACCGCGGCCACCGCGACGGCCTGCCGCTGGTCGTCGGCGCCGGCGTCGGCGAACAGGTCGTCGAGATCGGCCTGCAGTGCGGTCGCGTCGACGTCGTCCGGGAGGTCGGCGCTGCGCCGCAGCAGGTCGTCGGCCACCTGCACCTCCTGGTGCCAGTAGCGGTCGAGCCACAGCCG
>CAZZZE010000155.1:2948-6530 GCA_964658365.1 uncultured Jatrophihabitantaceae bacterium | reverse complement strand
GGCTACACCAGCGACGTCACAGCCGACGACGTCAAGACCAACAAGAGCCTCAACGACGAGGACACGATCGGCGCGTCCGGGCTCGAGGAGCAGTACGACTCGGCGTTGCGCGGCACCGACGGGACTCAGTACGTCCAGCTCAACGCGCAGGGGCTGACCGTCGGCACCGGCCAGCGGGTGGCGGCCACGCAGGGCAGCACGCTGGTCACCAGCATCGACGCACGCCTGCAGGCGCTGGCCGAGCACTCGCTGGCCCAACAGATCCGCGACTCACGTAAGGCCGGCAAGCCCGCGCCGTCGGGCTCGGTCGTGATCATGGACCCGAACACGGGGCGCATCCTGGCCTCGGCGAGCTACCCGACCTACGACCCGTCGGTCTTCATCGGCGGGATCTCCGACGCCGACTACAAGACGCTGACCTCCGACGCGTCCGGGACGCCGCTGCTGAATCGGGCCACCGCCGGGGAGTACGCGCCCGGTTCGACGTTCAAGCTGATCACGTCGTCCTCGCTCGTCAGCCATCACGAGATCTCGCTGAACAAGACCTACAGCTGCCCGGGCTCGGTGACGATCGACGGCCGTACCAAGACCAACTACGACTCCGAGGTGCTCGGCAACATCACGCTGCGCGACGCGCTCGGGTACTCGTGCGACACGTTCTTCTACCGGCCCGCCGCGAACGAGTACTACGCCGACCAGTCGCGGCTGGCCAAGGGCAAGTCCGCGCAGGAGTACCTGCAGCGGATGGCCGCCGAGTTCGGGGTCGGGCGCAGTCCGGGCGTCGACCTGCCCAGCGGTGAGCAGTCCGCCGGCAGCTACGCGGACCGCGAGACGCGCCTGAGCCGGTGGAAGGCCAACCGCTCGACGTACTGCGCCGAGGCCAAACGCGGCTACCCCGAAGTCACGAACGCGACCGACCGCGCGTACTTCACCCTGCTGGCCTCGCAGAACTGCACGGACGGGTGGCGCTACCGGGCCGGCGACAACGCCGACATGTCGATCGGTCAGGGCGAGACGACGATGTCGCCGCTGCAGCTGGCCACGGCCTACTCGGCGATGCTCAACGGCGGCAAGATCTACGAGCCGACGTATGGGTGGGGTGTCGTGGGGACCGACGGCAAGGTGGTCAAGACGATCACCCCGAAGGTCCGCAACACGGTGCCGGTCAGCAGCAAGACGATGAACTACATCGCCAACTCGCTGTCCTTCAGCCGGGGATGGGCGGTGTCCGGGGCGTTCGCCTACATCGGCTCGTCGTACCAGAACAAGCTCGGCGGCAAGACCGGCACCGCCGAGGTCTACGGCAAGCAGGACTCCTCGTGGCTGGTGACCTGGGGCCCGACCTACAAGGACGCCAAGGGCAACACCCGGGCCCGGTTCGTCATGGCCGGCATGATCGAGCAGGCCGGCACCGGCGCCACCGCGGCCGGCCCGATGGAGAAGCGCATCTGGGACGGCATCTTCGGCGTGAACGGCAGCACGCCGATCATCGCCGGCTCGAAGCCCGCGACGACGCTGCCGACGATCGCCGCGACCTCCGGGACGCACAAGTGACCCTGGCCGCCCGCGACCCCCGCGCACCCTTCGTCCTCACGCCGATGGCGCTGCCGCTCGAGAAGCGTGCCCGCGGTTACGACGTCACCCTCGCCGCCGTCGCGCTGGTGCTCGCGCTGATCGGCGGCGTGCTGGTGTGGGCGGCGACCCGTGACTCGCAGGAGGCGATCGGCGGCAACTCGCAGGCGTTCCTGTACCGCCACCTGATCAACGTCGTGATCGCCGCCGGCCTGCTGCTCGCCGCCTCGCGCGTCGACGCCCGGCTGCTGCGCCTGATCGGCCCGATCGTCTACCTGGCCAGCCTCGGCGGCCTGCTGCTGGTCATGGTCGTAGGCACCACCATCAACGGGGCGCACGCCTGGATCCGGCTGGGCAGCACCGTCGAGATTCAGCCCGCCGAGTTCATGAAGCTCGGGCTGGTCGTCGGCATGGCGGTGTACTTCGCCCAGCGGGCCGAGCAGCGCGACGAGGAGGGGCCACCCAGCACGCACGACGTGCTGCTGGCCCTCGGGCTCGTCGCGGTGCCCTTCGCGCTGATCATGCTGCAGCCCGACCTGGGCTCGGCCATGGTGCTGTCGTGCGCGGCCTTCGGCGTGCTCATCACCGCCGACGTGCCCGCCCGGTGGACGATCGGGTTGATCGTCGTCGGCGTGGTGGTGGCCGTCGTCGCGGTGAAGGCCGGCCTGCTCGCCGACTACCAGCTCGCCCGCTTCCGCGAGTTCGCCAACCCCGGCCACGACGTCCAGGGCGACGGTTACAACGTGGCGCAGGCGCATATCGCCATCGCCAACGGCGGGCTGTTCGGCACCGGGCTGTTCCACGGCCCGCAGACGAACGGCGGCTATGTCCCGGAGCAGCAGACAGACTTCGTGTTCTCGGTGGCGGGGGAGGAGTTCGGGCTCGTCGGCGCGGGCGCGATCATCGTGCTGTTCGCAGTGCTGTGCTGGCGCGGGCTGCGCATCGCCCGTGACAGCGACGCGGTGGGCCGGCTCATCGCGACCGGCATCGTCTGCTGGTTCGCCTTCCAGGCCTTCCAGAACATCGGCATGAACCTAGGTCTGATGCCGGTCACCGGCGTGCCGCTGCCGTTCGTGTCCTACGGCGGGTCGTCGATGTTCGCGCAGGCCCTGGCCGTCGGCCTGTTGCAGGCCGTACACCGGCGCAGCGTGGCCTGAACGGTCAGCCGTCCGTCGGGGCGACACCGCCCCGCCCGAACGCAGTGGCGCCGGCGCTCGCCGCGACCACCAGGACGAGCGCGACGACCAGCGCCGCCGTCAGCGACTGACCGAGCACGACCACCCCGGCCAGCGCAGCGACCGCCGGCTCGACGCTCATCAGCAGGCCGAACACGGCCGTGCTGAGCCGCCGCAGCGCGACCAGTTCGAGCGTGTACGGGATCAGCGACGACAGCACGGCCACCCCCAGGCAGGCGCCGAGCACGCCGGGTGACAGCAGCGCCGAGCCGCCCTCGACGACACCGGCGGGCAGGACCAGCAGGGTGCCGAACGACATCCCGATCGCCAGCGCCTCGAGGGCGCCGAAGCTCGCGCCCACCCGTTTCGCGAGCAGGATGTAGGTCGCCCAGCACGCCGCGGCGACGAGCGCCAGCAGCACGCCGATCAGCTGGACGCCTTCGTCGCCGCCGCGGGTGGCGAGCAGGAGGACGCCGGCCGCCGCGAGCGCCACCCACAGCGCGTCGAGAGCCCGTCGCGACCCGACCACCGCGACGGCCAGCGGCCCGGTGAACTCGATGGTCACCGCCACGCCGAGCGGCAGGTGGTCGAGGGCCTCGTAGAACGACCAGTTCATCGCGCTGAGGACCAGGCCGTAGGCGACGACCAGTCGGACCTCACGGGACGTGCGCCCGCGCAGCGACGGCCGGGCGACGACGAGCAGCACGAGGGCGGCGAACAGCACCCGCAGGAACGCCACCCCGCCCGGCCCGGCGTGCGCGAACGTGCGGTCGGCGAACGCCGAGCCGACCTGCACCGACGTCATCGCGCCGAGCAGCAGCACCTGCGGCGGCAC
>CAZZZE010000155.1:0-2848 GCA_964658365.1 uncultured Jatrophihabitantaceae bacterium | reverse complement strand
CCGAGCCGACCTGCACCGACGTCATCGCGCCGAGCAGCAGCACCTGCGGCGGCACGGCGTCGGTCCGCGGGCGCACGGGCAGGCAGACGGTCACCGGCACCATCCTGCCCCGGCCACTCCCGCCGCCCCCACCGAGTTGTCCGTGTGTCGTCCGGTCAGACGCCGACGAAGGGCGGACAACTCGGGGTGGACGGTCGGGGGCATGGCACTATGCCGGACATGCGAACTTCACGGCGTGCTCTCATCGCGTTGCCTCTGGCTCTGCTGACGCTGGCCTCGGCGACCGCGCCGGCCACGGCAGCGGCAGCGGCACACCCGGGCAGCAGGTCCGGCGGCGACTCGTACTACCCGCGGCAGGGCAACGGCGGCTACAACGTGAGCTCCTACGGCATCGCGATCCACTACACGCCGGCCAGCAAGCACCTTTCTGGCGTCGCCACGGTGCACGCGCGGACCACCCAGGCGCTGTCGCGCTTCGACCTCGACCTGCGCCGCAACCTGCACGTCTCGTCGGTGCGGGTGAACGGGCACGCCGCCCGGTTCAGCCAGCCGAAGAAGCTCGTCCAGGAACTCGTCATCACGCCCCGGCACCACCTGGCCAAGGGCCACCACTTCACCGTCACCGTCCACTACGCCGGCACGGCGAAGGCGGTCACCGACCCCGACGGATCGCTCGACGGCTTCATCCCTACCTCCGACGGCGCGTTCGTGGCCAGCGAGCCGCAGGGCTCACCGTCCTGGTTCCCGGTGAACGACACCCCGCGCGACAAGGCCACCTTCCGGGTGTCGATCACCGTTCCGCGCGGGGTCAAGGCCGTGTCGAACGGCCGGCTGCTCGGGGTCACCCGGCACGCGCACACCGCGACCTGGCGGTGGTCGCTGGCCACGCCGGTGTCGGACTACCTCGTCACGGCCACGATCGGGAACTTCACCGTCCGCACCGGCCGGACGTCCTCGGGCATCCCCTACTACCTCGCCGTCGACCCGCAGGAGAAGCAGGCCTTCACCGTCCTGACGAAGCTGCCGGCCATCGTCGAGTACTTCAGCTCCGTCTACGGTCGCTACCCGTTCGGCCAGACCGGCGCGATCGTCGACCACGCCCCGAACGTCGGGTACGCCCTCGAGACCGCGACCCGCCCGCTGTTCGACCGCGCACCCGACGTCCAGACGCTGTCGCACGAACTGGCGCACCAGTGGTTCGGCGACGACGTGACGCTGCGCCAGTGGCGTGACATCTGGCTCAACGAGGGCTTCGCCGAGTTCTCGTCCTGGCTCTGGGACGAGCACGCGGGCATCAAGACCGCCGCGCAGCACCTCGACGACCTGCTGGCCAAGCCGGCCTCCGACACCGACGAGTGGAACCCGCCGCCCGGCCGGCCCGGCTCGGCCAAGGGCATCTTCGCCAACTCGGTCTACGACCGCGGGGCGGGCACCCTGCAGGCACTGCGCGAGAAACTCGGCGACCCTACGTTCTTCCGCGTCCTGCGCGGCTGGGTCGCGACGCACCGCTACGGCAACGCCACGGTGGCGCAGTTCACCGCCTACGCCTCGGCGGTCTCGCACCAGAACCTGACGTCGTTCTTCCGCACATGGCTCTACACCCCGGGCAAACCGAAGGTCTGACGCGCGGGCGGCCCGTACAGTGGGGTCCCGTGCCCGTCGAGTCGCTCTTCCCCCGCCTGGAGTCCCTGCTGCCCCTGGTCAGCAAGCCGATCCAGTACGTCGGCGGCGAGCTCAACGCGCGCAGCAAGGACTGGGACTCGGTCGCGGTCCGCTGGGCCCTGATGTACCCCGACGCCTACGAGGTCGGCGTGCCGAACCAGGGCGTGCAGATCCTCTACGAGGTCATCAACGAGCGCGACGACGCGCTCGCCGAGCGCACCTACGCCGTCTGGCCCGACCTCGAGGCGCTGCTGCGCGAGCACGGCATCAGCCAATTCACCGTCGACAACCACCGGCCGGTCGGCGCGTTCGACCTGCTGGGCCTGTCGTTCTCCACCGAGCTCGGCTACACGAACATGCTCACCGCGCTCGACCTCGCGGGCATCCCGCTGCACGCCGCCGACCGCGACGAGACGCACCCGATCGTGGTCGCCGGCGGGCACGCCGCGTTCAATCCCGAGCCGATCGCCGACTTCATCGACCTGGCGGTGCTCGGCGACGGCGAGCAGGCCGTCGGCGTCATCACCGAGATCGTCAAGACCTGGAAGGCGCAGGGCCGTCCGGGCGGCCGCGACGAGGTGCTGCTGCGTCTCGCGGCCACCGGCGGCAACTACGTCCCGCGCTTCTACGACGTCGGCTACCTGTCAGACGGCCGCATCGCCGCGGTGACCCCGAACCGCGCCGGCGTGCCGGAGCGGGTCAGCAAGCACACCGTCATGGACCTCGACGCGTGGCCGTACCCGAAGACGCCGCTGGTTCCGCTGGCCGAGTCGGTGCACGAGCGGATGTCGGTCGAGATCTTCCGCGGCTGCACCCGCGGCTGCCGCTTCTGCCAGGCCGGCATGATCACCCGCCCGGTGCGCGAGCGCAGCATCGACGGCATCGGCGAGATGGTCGCCCGCGGGCTGGCCGCCACCGGCTTCGAGGAGGTCGGCCTGCTGTCGCTGTCCAGCGCCGACCACTCCGAGATCGGGCCGCTGACCAAGCAGCTGGCCGACCGCTACGCCGAGGAGAAGGTCGGCCTGTCGCTGCCCTCGACCCGGGTCGACGCGTTCAACATCGACCTCGCCAACGAGATCAGCCGCAACGGCCGCCGTTCGGGGCTGACCTTCGCGCCCGAGGGCGGCTCCGAGCGGCTGCGCCGGGTGATCAACAAGATGGTCAGCAAGGACGACCTGATCAACAC